>DATDCY010000246.1 GCA_036524115.1 bacterium
AAGCGCGCGACGCGGCCGCACGTGCGGCGCTCGGCGCGCAGCAGCCAGCGGTCGTCCCGCGCGGGAGCGCCGTCGAACGTGGTCACGACCGCCCGCGCCCCCAGGCGCGGTGCCGCCGAGCGCGCGAGCAAGTCGGCGGCCGGGCCGCGCGCGTGCAGGAGATCGAAGCGCCGCCCGCCCAGCTGCGCGGGGAGGCGCCGCGCGTCGAGCGCGAGCTGGAGCGCCGCCAGCGCGCCGCTCTCCTCGCCGGCCTCGAGGGAGAGGACGTCGACGCCGAGCGCGCGGACGGCCGCCGTCGCGCCCCCGTCCGCGCCGATGAGAAGGACGGACGGCTCGAAGCGTGTGCGGTCGATGTGGCGCAGCAGGCGCGGCAGCGAGAGCGGCGCGTCGACGGAAGCGCCGGGGTCGGCGAGGTACAGGATGCGCGTCATGCGGAGGTGGATTGTAGCAGCCTGGGCCCCCTTTCCTTGACACGCCGTCTCGGGCACTCCTACAATCCGCCACACCTTTCCATCACCAAGGGGTCGGAGGAGCATGATCATCAACACGAAGCCCGCACTCGCCATCGTCGCCGTCCTCGCCCTCGCCGGGGGCGGGGTCTGGCTCGCCCTGCGCATGGAGGGGGAGCCGCCGGCGATCACCTTCCCGCAGGAGTTGCACGCCATCGGCAAGTCCGCGACGTGGTCGTTCGCCGCCGAGGACCGCAAGAGCGGCCTGCGCCAGGTGCGCGCCTGGGTCCGCCAGGGCGAGAAGACGATCCCACTGTTCTCCGAGGACTTCCCCTCCCGCGGCACGCACCGCCGCGAGGCGACCGTCACGCTCGGCCCGAAGGCGCTCGGCCTCGCCGACGGCGCAGCGACGCTCGTCGTGGCGGCGCAGGACCACTCGCTCAAGGGCTTCAAGGGCAACAGCGTTTTCCGCGAGGTCGCGGTGACGGTGGACACCCAGCCGCCCCGCCTCGACGTGCTGAGCACGCAGTACAACGTCAAGCGCAGCGGCGTTGGCGTCGTTGTCTATCGCCTGAGCGAGGCCGCCGGCCGCACGGGCGTCCTCGTCGGCGACCGCTTCTTCCCCGGCTACCCGGAGGCGTCGGGCGAGCAGGGGGCGTACGTGGCGTACTTCGCCATCCCCTGGGACGCGCCCGCGGCCGTCCCCGTTGTGTTGCTCGCCGCGGACGCCGGCGGCAACGAGGTGCGCCGGGCAGTCTCGGCGCGCCTGCTCGAGAAGGTTTTCCGCTCAGACACCATCGACATCTCCGACCGCTTCCTCGCGGCCAAGATCCCCGAGTTCCGCGCCGCGGACGCGTCGCTGCCGGCGGACCCGGTCGCGGCGTTCCTGGTCGTCAACCGCGACTGGCGCACCCGCGACCACGCCCGCATCCGCGAGCTGACCGCCTCCGGTGCCGCCGAGCGCCTCTGGGACGGGCCGTTCCTGCAGATGCCCAACACCAAGAACATGGCCGGGTGGGCCGAGGGGCGGACGTACGTGCACGCGGGGCAGGTCATCGACCGCCAGACGCACCTCGGGCTCGACCTCGCCTCCACGGCCGGGGCGCCGGTGCCCGCCGCCAACGCGGGAATCGTCGCCTTCACCGGCGATCTGGGCATTTACGGCCAGGCCGTGATCATCGACCACGGGCAGGGGATCTTCTCGCTCTACGGGCACCTCAGCGGCATCGCGGTGCAGAAGGGGCAGCGGGTCGCGCGCGGCGAGCGCATCGGGGCGAGCGGGATGACCGGGATGGCCGGCGGCGACCACCTGCACTTCGCGATGCTCGTCAGCGGCACCTTCGTCAACCCGGAGGAGTGGTACGACGCCCACTGGATCGCCGACAACGTCGCGAACAAGCTCGCGCTCTTCGGCGGCCCGCCGCCCGCGCCCGCCACGCAGGCCGCGACGAAGTGACGGTGATCGCGTATTCCTCCCCCTTTGGCAAAGGGGGATCGAGGGGGATTTCCCCGGGACGGAGACATGACTGACCTGCTGACCCTCGAGAACCTCCTCGCCCTGGTCACCCTCACGGGCATGGAAATCGTCCTCGGCATCGACAACATCGTCTTCCTCGCCATCCTCACCGGCAAGCTCCCGGCCGCGCAGCAGGGCAAGGCGCGGCGCATCGGCCTCTTCCTCGCCATGCTCATGCGCATCCTCCTGCTCCTGACGCTCACCTGGATCATGCGCCTGACGACGCCCCTCTTCGCCGTCCTCGGGCACCCGGTCTCGGGACGCGACCTGATCCTGCTCGTCGGAGGGCTGTTCCTGATCGCGAAGGCCACGTGGGAGATCCACGACAAGCTCGAAGTCCCGGAGCCGCATGGGCCGGCGACCGCCAAGGTCTCGTCCTTCGGCTCGGCGATCGCGCAGATCGTCGCCCTAGACATCATCTTCTCGCTCGACTCGGTGCTCGCCGCCGTCGGGATGGCGCGCCACCTCGCGGTGATGATCGCGGCGGTGGTCGCCGCCGTCGGCGTGATGCTCGTCTTCGCCGACGCGGTCTGCCGCCTCATCGAGCGCCACCCGACGCTCAAGATGCTCGCCCTGTCGTTCCTGCTGCTCATCGGCGTGATGCTCGTGGCCGAGGGGTCGGGGCAGCACGTCAACAAGGGCTACATCTATTTCGCGATGGCCTTCTCGCTCGGCGTGGAGCTGCTGAACATGCGCGTGCGCCGGCACCCGGCGCCGCAGCCGGCGGAGTAGCCTCCGATCTACTCCCCCCGCGGGCGGTAAGCGCCCTCCGGCGCGACGCGGAGGTATGGTGTTTCGCGGTTGAAGGTGGCAGCGTGCAGTCGGCGATGCGAAGGCGAATCGATCCGTGGGCGACTCCCAGAACATCACGCACGGGTCTGGCCGGGGCGCGTTGAGGCTTCTACGAGCTTCATCTCGCTGCGGCGGGGCGGGATCCGCACTCCCGTCGATAGCGCTCCTCCCGGTCGTCATGACGGTCCTAGCCTACGCGCCCGTGTGGGAGAACGGCTTCGTCAGCCTCGGCGACCCAGCGTACATTCTGCGGAACTCGCGGGTGGCCGACGGTCTGCGCATGGTCGGCATTCGCTGGGCATTCACGACCCTTCACGCCGGCAACTGGCATCCGTTGACGTGGTTGTCTCACACGACCGATGCCACGCTCTTTGGGGTGCAACCTGCCGGTCACCACCTGGTCAGCCTCGGCATTCATTCGCTGACGGCCGTACTGCTGGTCGTCCTCTTCCGCGGCCTGGGCGTCGGAGCGCAAGGACGTACTCTCCGGCCTCTTGTTCGTCCTCGCGCTCATCGCGTATGCCCGGTTCGCGCGCCGGCCGTCCGGGGCGGCCTATGTCGCCCTGGGCGTCGTCTTCGGCCTCGGGCTGCTCGCGAAGCCGATGGCCGTGACGCTCCCGTTCGTCCTGCTGCTCCTCGACTACTGGCGGCTGGGCAGGCTCACGAGGCCGGGTGCCGCCGCGGCCCTCGTGACCGAGAAGATCCCCCTGTTCGCGCTGGCCGCCGTCTCCGCGGTCACGACACTCATTGCGCAGACGAAGGGCGGATGGACCAAGCTATGCACGGGTCTACTTCAATCTGGGCGAGTTGTACGCCCGACAGGGTCAGGTCAGCGAGGCGCTGCGCAACTATGACTTTGCGGCCGCGCTCGGGTTTGCCGGGGCCAATTCGCCGCGGACCGAGTTCGGCGGCGTTGAGGCGCTGGCACGGGCGGATCAAAATGACCGCAGCCTCGCTGTCGCCAAGGCAAGGGCAAGGACCGGCGGCCAGTTGACAAGCGCCGCCAATCTGGAGTAAGAACATCGGTCATGAATCGTCTGCAGGCGGCGACGGGAGCGCTCTGGTGGTGCTGGCGCAGCCCCGGTCTGCCCGCGGACTGAGCACAGACGGCGAGCGCGAACAAGACACACAGCGACGTCAGCAGCCACGGGAAGGCCGGGGAACGAGGCCGATCCCGTGGCTGTTCTGTTTTCCGGTGCCTGAGGCTGCGGGGTCGGGGTGAGAGCGGGAAATCTCCCCTGCCCCCCCCTTTGCGAAAGGGGGGTAAGGACAGGCAGGAGAGGGTAAGGCGGAAGGCGCCGGGGAAAGCGAGGAGCGATGTTCACACCTTCGAAGGAAGTCTTCAGGAAGAAGTGCAAGGAGGGGAACCTGATCCCGGTCACGGCCGAGATCATGGCCGACCTCGAGACGCCGGTCTCGGCGTTCCTCAAGCTCGGCGGCGGCCCGTACAGCTTCCTGCTCGAGAGCGTCGAGGGCGGGGGCGGCTCCGGCCGCTACTCCTTCCTCGGCACGGGGCCGCGCACGGTCTTCCGCGCCAAGGGCAAGCGGGCCGAGTTCCTGCGCGACGGCGAGTGGGACGGGAACGAGACGGGCGACCCGCTGGCCCTGCTCCAGGATGAGCTGGCGCGCTACCGCGTGGTGCCGGCCGAAGGGCTGCCGCCGTTCGCGGGCGGCGCGGTCGGCTTCCTCTCCTATGACGCGGTGCGGTGGTTCGAGCGGCTGCCCTCGCGGCTCAAGGACGACCTGGAGCTGCCGGACGCCTGCTTCATGCTCACGGACACGCTGCTGGCGTTCGACCGCTACACCAACAAGATCACGATCATCGCGCTCGCGCACGTCGCCGGGAAGCCGGACGCGGCCTACACGAAGGCGGTGCTCGCGATCCAGTCGGTGATCGAGGCGCTGAAGAAGCCGCTGCCCCAGGACGCGGTCTCCTACCTCGGCGGCTCGGAGCAGCGCGGCTTCAAGAGCAAGGTCTCGCAGCCGCGCTTCGAGAAGATGGTCGAGGCGGCCAAGGAGCACATCCGCGCCGGCGACATCCTCCAGGCGGTGCTCTCGCTGCGCTTCGAGGCGCCGCTCTACACCGACCCCTTCGCGCTGTACCGCGGCTTGCGCGTGCTCAACCCCTCGCCGTACATGTTCTACCTGAACTTCGGCGACTTCGCGCTCGTCGGCGCCTCCCCGGAGCTGATGGTGAAGAAGGTCGGCATGGAGGCCACCGTGCGGCCGATCGCGGGGACGCGCCCGCGCGGCGCCTCGCCCGAGGAGGACCGCCACCTCGAGCGCGAGTTGCGCGGCGACGAGAAGGAGAAGGCCGAGCACGTCATGCTCGTCGACCTCGGGCGCAACGACCTCGGCCGGGTCTGCGTGCCGGGCAGCATCAAGGTCGCCGACTACATGAACGTCGACCGCTACTCGCACGTCATGCACCTGGTCTCGACGGTCACCGGGCAGCTCAAGGCCGGGACGACCGCGCTCGATCTCGTGCGCGCCACGTTCCCCGCGGGCACCGTCAGCGGCGCGCCGAAAATCCGCGCGATGGAGATCATCGAGGAGCTCGAGCCGCAGCGCCGCGGCCCGTACGCGGGGATGGTCGGCTACTTCGACTACTCGGGGAACTTCGACTCGGCGATCACGATCCGCACGATCCTCGCCAAGGAGGGCCGCGCCTACATCCAGACCGGCGCCGGCATCGTCGCGGACTCGGTGGCCGAGCGCGAGTACCAGGAGTGCAAGCACAAGGCCCGCGCGCTGGTGCGCGCCGTCGAGATGGCGCAGGGCGCGTAAGGAGACACGGCGATGATCCTGCTGATCGACAACTACGATTCGTTCACCTACAACCTCGCGCAGTACCTCCAGGAACTGGGGCGCGAGGTCACCGTCTACCGCAACGACGCGCTCGGGCTCGACGCCATCCGCAAGCTCAAGCCGGAGGCGATCGTGATCTCGCCTGGCCCCGGCGACCCGGACCAGGCCGGCATCTCGCTGGAGGTGATCCGCGAGCTGGGCGGGAAGGTCCCGATCCTCGGCGTCTGCCTCGGGATGCAGTGCATCGGCCAGGCCTACGGCGGGCGCATCGTGCGCGCGCAGCGCCTGATGCACGGCAAGACCTCGATGGTGCGCCACGACGGGCGCACGATCTTCTCGGGGCTGGAGTCCCCGCTCGAGGTCGGCCGCTACCACTCGCTCGTCATCGACCCGGCGAGCGTCCCCGCCTGCCTCGAGGTCTCCGCGCGCAGCGAGGAGGGGGAGATCATGGCGGTGCGCCACCGCTCGCTGCGCGTCGAGGGCGTGCAGTTCCACCCCGAGTCGGTGCTGACCCCCGCCGGCCGGCGCATCCTCTACAACTTCATCACCGGCGAGGAGTCGGGGATGCGGGTCAAGGAGGGGATCGACCAGGTCATCTCCGGCAAGAGCCTCTCGCAGAAGGAGGCCGAGGAGATGATGCGCCTGATCATGGAGGGCGAGGCGACGCCGGCGCAGATCTCGGCCCTGGTCACCGGCCTGCGGCTCAAGGGCGAGACGGTCGACGAGATCGCCGGGTTTGCGCGGGCGATGCGCCGCAAGGTCACCAGGATCGCGGCGCCGGGCGGCCTGCTCGTGGACGTCGTCGGCACCGGCGGCGACAAGTCGCGCTCGTTCAACATCTCGACCGCGGCGGCGTTCGTCGCGGCCGGCGCGGGCGTGCGCGTCGCCAAGCACGGCAACCGCTCGGTTTCCTCGCAGTGCGGCGCCGCCGACGTGCTCGCGGCGGCGGGCGTGAACATCATGGCGCCGGTGTCGACGGTGGAGAAGGCGCTCAAGGAGAACGGCATCGCCTTCTTCTTCGCGCCGCTGTTCCACCCGGCGATGAAGCACGCGCTCGCGCCGCGCCGCGAGATCGGCATCCGGACGGTCTTCAACATCCTCGGGCCGCTCACGAACCCCGCCGGCGCGCAGGCGCAGGTGACCGGGGTCTACGATGCCGACCTGACCGAGAAGATGGCGGCGGTGCTCGGCGAGCTCGGCTCGCAGTCGGCCTGGGTGGTGCATGGTCTGGACGGCCTGGACGAGATCACGCTGACCGCGAAGACCAAGGTCTCGGCGTTCAAGGACGGGAAGGTGAAGACCTTCTACATCGATCCGGTGCAGCTCGGTCTCGAGCCGTGCGAGCCGAAGGACCTCGTGGGCGGCACGGCCGCGGAGAACGCGGCGTGGCTGCGCGCGGTGCTCGGCGGCGCGAAGGGGCCGACCCGCGATGTGGTGCTGCTCAACGCGGCGGCCGTGCTCGTGGTGGCCGGCGCGGCGAAGGACCTCAAGGAGGGGCTGGCGAAGGCGGCCAAGAGCGTGGACTCGGGCGCGGCGCTCAAGAAGCTGGACAAGCTCGTGAAGCTGACGAAGTCCAAGTAACGGGAACGAAAAGGGGACAGATTTCAAATTTGTCCCCGGACGAAGGGACGGCAACGGTGAACGAGCCCACGAGCTTCCTCACGAAGATGCGCCCGCTGCAGGAGCAGCGCGTGCGCGAGGCGAAGGCGCGGCGGTCGACCGCCGCGCTCGCCGCCCTGATCAGCCGGCGGCCGGCGCCGAAGGACTTCGCCGCGGCGCTGCGGCGCGGGCCAGGCGACCCGGTGCGCCTGATCGCCGAGGTGAAGAAGGCCTCGCCGTCGGCAGGCTCGATCCGCGAGGGCGACCCGCTCTTCTTCGCGCGGGCCATGGCGGGCGGCGGTGCGGCGGCGATCTCGGTGCTCACCGAGGAGCGCTTCTTCGGCGGCTCGCGCGACGATCTGGCGCGGGTGGCCGCCGGCGTGCCGGTCCCGGTGATGCGCAAGGACTTCCTCGTCGACCCCTACCAGCTCCTCGAGGCGCGGGCCGCCGGGGCCGCGGCGGCGCTGCTCATCGTCGCCATGCTCACGGACACGGAGCTGGCGGCCATGCTGCGCGAGGCGGCGGCGCTCGGGCTCTCGGCGCTCGTCGAGGTGCACGACGGCGCCGAGCTGCAGCGGGCGCTCGCCGCCGGGGCGGGGATCGTCGGGATCAACAACCGCAACCTCAAGACGCTGCAGGTCGACGTGGAGACGACGTACGCGCTGCGGCCGCTGGTGCCGGCGGGGACGATCGTCGTCAGCGAAAGCGGGCAGCGCACGCGCGCCGACCTCGAGCGGCTGGCGGCGGCGGGCGTCGACGCCGTGCTCATCGGCGAGGCGATCATGCGGGCCGACAACCCCGAGGCGAAGGTCCACGAGCTGCTCGGCACGAAGGAGAACCCCTTCCTGGCCGCGGAGTTCGAGAAGCGGCTGCGCGACCCGGAGCGTTACCGGCAGTGACGAAGGTGAAGATCTGCGGCCTGACCAACCTGGCCGACGCGGTCGCGGCGGCCGAGGCGGGCGCGGACTTCCTCGGGTTCGTCTTCGCGGCCGGCCCGCGCCGCCTCGACCCGGCGGCGGCGCGCGGCTTCTGGGACCGCCTGCCCCGGGGCGTGCGCACCGTGGCCGTCTTCCGGGATCAATCGGTGGCCAACGTGGAGGCGGTCCTCGCCCAGGTGCGGCCGGACTACCTCCAGTTCCACGGCAGGGAGACGCCGGGCTTCTGCCGGCTCTTCGAGCTGCCGGTGATCCGGGCGTTGCCGGCGCGCACGGCGGCCGACCTGGAGATCGCCGCCGCCTTCGTCGAGGTCGCGGCGTTCTTCCTCGTCGACCTGCCCAAGGGCGACGCCGGGGCGCTGCCGCCGGAGGTCGCGCGCGCCGCGGTGCGCCTGCCCCGGCCGGTGTTCCTCGCGGGCGGGCTGGACCCGGCGACCGTCGGCGGGGTGGTCGCGGAGTTCCGGCCCTTCGGTGTGGACGTGGCCCGCGGCGTGGAGTCGGCGCCCGGGATCAAGGACCATGCGCGGGTGCGGGAGTTCGTGCGAAACGCCAGGCAGGGGGGCTACGGAGCGTGATGAGCGGACAGGCGAGACCAGGCTACTACGGCACGTGGGGCGGGGCCTTCATCCCCGAGGTGCTGCACGAGACGTTCCAGGAGCTGAATGCCGCGTTCGCGGCGGCGCAGGCCGACCCATCCTTCTGGCAGGAGTACGTCCGGCTCATGGCGACCTACTCCTGCCGGCCGACGCCGCTGACCTATTGCGAGAACCTGACGCGGCACTTCGGCGGCGCGCGCATCTTCGTCAAGCGCGAGGACCTCAACCACACCGGCGCGCACAAGGCGAACAACGTCATGGGCCAGGGGCTGCTCGTGCGGCGCATGGGCAAGACGCGCGTGATCGCCGAGACCGGCGCCGGCCAGCACGGGGTCGCCACCGCCACGATGGCCGCGAAGTTCGGCTACGGCTGCACGATCTACATGGGCGCCGAGGACGTCGAGCGCCAGCGTCCCAACGTCTTCTGGATGGAGAAGCTCGGCGCCGAGGTCGTGCCGGTGACCGCCGGGGCGCGCACGCTCAAGGACGCGATCAACGAGGCCTTCCGCGACTGGGTCGGGCGCATGGACGACACGCACTACGTCATGGGCACGGTCTGCGGCCCGCACCCCTTCCCGGCGATGGTCGCGTGGTTCCAGTCGATCATCGGGCGCGAGGCGCGCGGGCAGGTCCTCGCGCAGGCCGGCCGGCTCCCAGCAAGGGTCTACGCCTGCGTCGGCGGCGGCTCCAACGCCATGGGCATCTTCCAGGGCTTCCTCGGCGACCCGCAGGTGCAGCTCGTGGGCGTCGAGGCCGGCGGCAAGGGGTTGGCGACCGGGATGCACGCGGCGCGCGTCGCCGGCGGCCACGGCTCGCCGGGGGTGGCGCAGGGGTACAAGACCCTCTTTCTCCAGAACGCCGACGGCCAGATGCTGGATACGCACTCGGTGGCGGCGGGGCTCGACTACGTCGGCGTCTCGCCGATCATCGCCGACCTCGCGGGCGCCGGCCGCGTCCGGATGGAGGCGGCCACCGACGCCGAGGTGCTCGCGGCGCTGGATCTGACCATGAAGCGCGAGGGGATCATCCCCGCGCTCGAGTCGGCGCACGCCTTCGTGCAGGCCTTCAAGGAGGCGGGGAGCCTGGCGCCGGAGGAGTGCGTCGTCGTCAACATGTCCGGCCGCGGCGACAAGGACATCTTCACCATCGCGCACGCCTTCGACGACCCGTCGTGGAAGCGCTTCATCCGCGAGAAGGGAGCCGCGTATGCTGCAGAATAAGGTCCACGAAGCGCTCCAGCGGCGCGACATCGCGCTGATGACGCACCTCGTGCTCGGCTATCCCTCGTTCGAGGCCAACCGGCAGGTGATTGCCCAGATGGCCGCCGCGGGTGTGGAGCTGGTCGAACTGCAGATCCCGTTCTCGGAGCCCGTGGCCGACGGCCCGGTCATCGCGCGCGCCTGCCAGGAGTCGCTCGCGCGCGGCACCAGCGTGGCCGCCTGCCTCGAGTTCGCCGCGCAGGCGGCCGCCGGGCACCCGAAGGTCTCGTTCCTGATCATGACCTACTACAACATCGTCTTTCGCTTCGGAGAGGAGGCGTTCCTCGAGCGCGCCCGCCGCGCGCGCATCCGGGGCCTGATCGTCCCCGATCTGCCGCTCGAGGAGGGCGCGGACTTCTACCGCGCCGCGCGCCGCGCCGGGATCGACCCGATCATGATCTTCGCGCCGACGAGCACGGACGCGCGGATGCACGAGATCGAGAGCGTGGCCGACGGCTTCGTCTACTGCGTCGCGCGCCGCGGCGTCACCGGCGCGGAGACCACGTTTGGCGCGGAGCTCGACGCCTACCTGGGGCGGTGCCGGGCGGCCACCGACCTGCCGCTGGCCGTCGGCTTCGGCATCCGCGGCCGCGACGACGTCGCACACCTGGTCGGCGCGGCGGACATCGCGGTCATCGGCTCGGAGACGATCCGTATCGTGGACGAGCGCGGCCCCGAGGCCGTCCGGCCGTTCCTCGAGGGTCTGCGCTAGAGCCGGGGCGCCGGCTCCGGGCTCCCCTTGACAGGTCCCCGCCGGCGGGAGTATCTGTCATCGGATCCGTCCCCGCGTGCGGCTTCGGGCCGGCGCGGCAACCGGAGAAAGGTGGCAGCAACGTGATGAAGCGGTTCCTCCTCGGATGTGCCGCCCTCGTGCTGGCGGCGGCCCCGGCCCGGGCCGCCGGGCTCAGCTTCACGGGCGAGACCGGCCTCGGCCGCTCGCCGCTCGCCATCACCGCCGCCCCCGGGACCGTGACGGTCGCGGCGGACTACGTCGCCTCGACGGACACCTTTGTGCCGGTGCGCGCGGAGCTGGGCCTGATCGAGGGCGTCGAGCTCGGCGCGAACTACTGGTACACCGGCGCGGACAACGGCCTCTACGGGCTCGGTGTGAACGCCAAGTTCGCGACGCCCCTGGAACTCGTCGAGAACCTCAACGTCGCCGCAGGCGTCGGCTACCAGTCCTTCAGCGGCGACGCCGGCTTCTCCGCGGCGTCGGCGAAGGCCTACGGGGTGCTCTCCTACACCTGGCAGCGGGGGATCACGCTCATCCCGTCCGCCGGCGTCTCGTACGAGATCCAGGGCGGCGAGTGGGACGAGTTCGGCGCGCGCGTCTTCGCCAGCGTCCTCGTGAAGCCGGTGCCGGCGCTCGAGGTCGGCGCGGAGTTCGTCCTGGCGAACGAGGACCTCGACGGGCAGGGCGCCGACCAGCAGCTGTGGTTCGGCGCGCGCTTCTCGCCACGGGAGAACCTCGCCGTCCAGGCCGGGGCGATGAACATGGCCAACGTCGGCGGCGGTGGCGATCAGGGCTTCGTCTTCCACGCCGGCGTGCAGTACGTCTTCACCTTCGCGCGGTAGCGGGGCCGCCCGCGGAGCGATGGAAGTCCCCGGGTCGATCGAGAGCCGGCGCGAACGCCGGAGAAAGGTGGTAGCACGATGAAGAAGAAGCTGCTTCTCGCGATCGCCGCGGTCGCGCTGGCGACTGCCGGCCCCGCGCAGGGCGCCGGGCTCAGCCTCACCGGCGAGACCGGCGTCGCCCGCACGCCTGTGGCCATGACGCTGCCGCCCCTGGGCCTGGCGGTGGGCGGCGACCTCTTCGCCTCGTCGGACCTCTTCGTGCCCATGCGCGCGGAGATCGGGCTCATCGAGGGCCTCGAGGTCGGCGCGAACTACTGGTACGAGGACACCACGGGGAGCCCCACCCTCTGGGGGGTCAACGCCAAGTACCAGATTCCCGCCGGGATGGACGAGGCGCTGGCGCTCGCCGCGGGCGTGAACTACCAGTCCTACAGCGCGGATGGGGGCATCGACGTCGGCACGACCAAGGTCTACGGCGTGCTCAGCTACACCTGGGAGACCCGTTTCACGTTCACCCCGTCGGCCGGGTTCTCCTACGAGATCCAGAGCGGCGACAGGGGCGACTCGGGCATCCGGTTCTTCGCCAACTTCCTGGCGCAGATCACGCCGAAGCTCGCCCTCGGGGCGGAGTTCAACTCGACCAACTCCGACCTCGACGGCGAGGACGCCGACTCCGACCTCTGGGTCGGCGCGCGCTTCTGGCCGCGGGAGAACCTCGCCATCCAGGGCGGGTTCATCAACAACGCCGACCTGAGCGACGGTGGGTTCGATTCGAAGTTCACCGTCCACGCCGGCGCGCAATACTCCTTCAGCCTCACGAAGTAGACTGAAAGTTCCCCGCGGGCGGGACGCGCACGTCCCGCCCGCCCCGCCGCGTGCGCGCGGGGTTTCCCTTGACAGTCCCGGCCGGCCGGGGTATTCCTTGCCCCTGCGATGAACGCTTTGAGAATGCCGACTTACGGACTCGGAGACGGCGGTTCTCGCAGCGGCATCCGACCACGGGTCTGTCATGGCACCACCACCGAGGAGGGGGAACGAGCATGAGGAAGACCTGCGTTCTGCTGTCCGTCCTGGCCCTCGCCGTCGCGCTGCCGTTCGCCGCGGCGGCCGCGGAGTTCAAGCTCGTCGTCCCGCTGCCGCTCACCGGGAAGACCGCGAATTTCGGCGAGATCATGAAGAAGTCCTACGAAATGGCCGCCGAGGAGATCAACGCCGCCGGAGGCATCAAGGGCGCGAAGCTGGTGCTCGGTTTCGAGGACTCCACCGGCAAGCCGGAGATCGCCCGGTCGATCGTCGAGAAGCTCATCGAGGGCAAGCAGCCGGTGGTCGTCGGCGAGTACACCTCGGCCTGCGCGAAGGCCGTCGCCGCGGTGGCCGAGGAGCGCAAGACCCCGTACCTGGTCGTCGCGAGCGCCGACGACGCGATCACCAGGCAGAACTACCGGTACGTCTTCCGCCAGAACCAGGTGAACGCGCACTACGCCGACGCCCTGGTGAACTTCCTGGGCGAGGTCGCCAGGCCGAAGACCATCGCGATCCTCTACGAGAGCACCGCGTTCGGCACCTCCGGCGCCGACGCGATGGAGAACGACGCGAAGAAGAACGGCATCGAGGTCCTGCTCAAGGAGAAGTACGAGGCCGGCGCCCCGGACTTCAAGCCGATCCTCTCCAAGGTCAAGTCGCTCTCGCCGGACGTCGTCTACATGGTCTCCTACGTCATGGACGCCTCGCTGCTCATGAAGCAGATCAAGGAGCTGCGCCTCGACGCGAAGCTCTTCGCCGGCGGCGCCGCCGGCTTCGCGATCCCCGAGTTCATCGTCAACGCCAAGGACGCCGCGGAGTACGTCATCAGCGCGACGCTCTGGACCCCGGACGTCAAGTACAAGGGCGCGAAGGAATTCGCCGAGAAGTACAAGGCGAAGTACCAGGACTACCCCTCGTACCACGGGGCCTCGGCCTACGCCGCCCTCTACGTGCTCAAGGCCGCGATGACCGCCGCCAAGGACTGGACGCCGGACGGGATTCGCGACGGGCTCAAGGCCGTGAGTCTCGAGACGGCGTTCGGCCCGGTGAAGTTCGAGGACAAGGAGGGCTACCAGAACCAGAACTTCGTCGAGACCCTGGCGATCCAGATCCAGGGGGGGCGGTTCGAGACGGTCTGGCCGAAGGTCCACGCGAGCAAGCCGTACATCTACCCCACTCCCGCATGGCGGGACCGCAAGTAGCGCGCCGGCACCCCTGCGCCTCCCGGGGCCGCCCCCGGGCGGACGGGCTGGGCGGGCGGGGCGTCCCGGGAGCGACGCGGTGACCGCGCCGCAGGTCGAGGTTCTGCTGCAGACCCTGATCTCGGGCCTGCTGCTCGGGGGCCTCTACGCCCTGATCGGGCTCGGCATGACGATCATCATGGGCGTGATGAAGATCATCAACCTCGCCCACGGGGAGTTGATGATGGTCGGGATGTACGTGGCCTACGTCCTGTTCTCCCGGGCCCACGTCGACCCCTACCTCTCCATTCTCGTCGCCGCCCCGCTGCTCTTCGTCCTCGGGATGGCGCTGCAGAAATTCCTGATCAACCCGGTGCTCAAGGTCGACGCGATCCTCCCGGAGAACCAGGTCATCCTCACCGTCGGGATCGGCATGGTGCTCGCGAACCTCGCGACGATCATCTTCCAGTCGGACTACCGGACGACCCCCGTGGATTACGCGACGAAGGCCTGGTACCTCTCGGACTACTGGCGCGCGGCGCCCATCGAGCTCTCCCTGTCGTTCCCCTGGACGGTCTCCTTTCTCTTCGCCGTGGGGATCACGGCGGGGCTCTGGTTCTTCCTCGCGCGCACGGACACCGGCAAGTCGATCCGCGCGACGGCCCAGGACCGGGACGCGGCGCTGCTGATGGGCGTGAACGTCGAGCGCATGCGCGTCGTGACCTTCGGGCTCGGCTCGGCGCTCGTCGGCGCCGCCGGCTGCCTCTTCCTCCCGATCTACTACCTCTACCCGGACGTCGGCGGCCAGTTCACCCTCACCGGCTTCGTCATCACGATCATCGGGGGGCTGGGCTCGACCTTCGGGGCGATCCTCGGCGGGCTGATCCTCGGGGTCTTCGAGTCCCTGACCGCGACCTACGTCGGGATGGGCTGGGCGCCGGTCGGCAGGTTCCTGATCTTCATCGCCGTGCTGATCTTCATCCCCGGCGGCGTCGCCTCGCTGCTGCGCCGCAGGAAGCTCGGCAAGTGAAGAGCCGCCTCCCCCCGCTCGTGCTCGCGCTCCTGGCCGCGGTGCCGGCGATCTCGCTCGTGCCCGGGGTCAACGCCAACTACTGGCTCCACAACTTCATCCTCGTCGTGATGTGGTCCGTGATCGGCATGTCCTGGAACCTCCTCTCCGGCTACTGCGGGCAGGTCTCCTTCGGCCACGCCGCGTTCTTCGGGATCGGGGCCTACACCGCCGGCCTGCTCTACACGAAGCTCGGCATCTCGGCCTGGTGGGGGATCGGGGCCACGATCCCGGTCGTCGGTCTGGCCGCCCTCGTCATCGGCTTCATCTGCCTGCGCCTGCGCGGCCCGTTCTTCGCGCTGGCGACGATCGCCGTCGGCGTGATCCTGCGCGTCGTCGCCGAGAACCTGACCGGGTTCACGGGCGGCGACCTCGGCATCATGATCCGCGAGCGCACCTGGGTCGAGAAGACCTGGTACTACTACATCATCCTGGCGCTGGCGGCCGGGACCTTCTGGTTCGTCGAGCGCGTCGCCTCCTCCCGGCTGGGCTACTACTTCGTCGCGATCCGCGAGGACCAGGACGCGGCCGAGTCGCTCGGCATCGACACCACGCTCTACAAGACGGTCGCGCTCGTGCTCAGCGCCGTGCTCGCCGGCTTCGCCGGGGCCTTCTACACCAACTACATGGGCTACATCGACCCCAAGGTCGTCTTCGCGCTGCACGACATCTCGGTGATGGCGATCATGGTCGTCATGGTCGGGGGCGTGGCCACGCGCTGGGGGCCGATCGTCGGCGCCGTGATCATGATCCTGCTCGCCGAGCTGATCCGCACGATCCCGAAGATCGGCTCGGCGCACCACACGGTGTTCGGCATCCTGCTGATCGTCGTGATCATCTTCCTGCCGAACGGGGTGGTCGGCGACGCGGCGAAGCTGCGGCGGCTGCTGCGCCCCGGGAGGGCCGCGTGAGCGCGCAGCTCGAGGTGCGGGGAGTCTCGCGGTTCTTCGGCGGCCTGGCCGCGCTGACCGACGTCAGCTTCACGATCGCGCCGGGGGAGGTCCTCGGGCTGATCGGGCCCAACGGCGCGGGCAAGACGACGATGTTCAACGTCGTCAACGGCTTCTACGCCCCCTCGGGCGGCGAGGTCCGGTTCAAGGGCGAGCGGATCTCCGGCCTCAAGCCGCACCAGATCTGCCGCCGCGGGATGGCGCGCACGTTCCAGGTGGTCAAGCCCCTGCAGCGCATGAGCACGCTCGACAACGTGGTCGCCTCGGCCTTCCTGCGCGCGAAGAACAGGGCCGAAGCGGATGCCAGGGCCCGGGAGGTCCTGGAGTTCACCGGCCTCTGGGAGGTGCGCGACCTGCTGTCCCGGAGCCTGCCGCTCGGGCTGCGCAAGCGCCTCGAGATCGCCCGGGCGCTGGCGACCGGCCCGGACCTGCTGCTGCTCGACGAGGCCTGCGCGGGCCTCAACCCCCACGAGCTGGACGAGTCGATCGCGATCATCCGCAGGATCAGGGAGCGCGGCATCACGATCATGATCATCGAGCACCACATGAAGGTCATCATGTCGATTTCCGACCGGGTCGTCGTGCTCAACTACGGCCAGAAGCTCGCCGAGGGGACGCCGGGACAGATCGGCAGCAATCCCGAGGTCATCAAGGCCTATCTCGGGGAGGGAGCGGAGTGAGCGCCCCGCTGCTGGAGGTGGGGGGCGTCGACGTCTTCTACGGGGACGTCCAGGTGCTCTGGGACCTCTCGTTCTCGGTCGGCAGGGGGGAGATCGTCGCCCTGATCGGCGCGAACGGCGCGGGCAAGTCGACGACGCTCAAGACGGTCTCGGGCCTGCTCAAGCCGCGCCGCGGCGAGATTCTCTACCAGGGGGCAGCGCTGGCCGCGGTCGAGCCCTACCGCCTCGTCGAGCGCGGCATCGTCCACGTCCCCGAGGCGCGGCGGCTCTTCGTCGAGATGAGCGTCGAGGAGAACCTGGACATGGGCGCGCTGCGCGGCGAGGCCCGCAGGAAGCGCGAGCAGACTAAGGAGCAGGTCTTCGGGATCTTCCCGCGGCTGGCGGAGCGGCGGCGCCAGCTCGCCGGCACGCTCTCGGGCGGCGAGCAGCAGATGGTCGCCATCGCCCGCGGGCTGATGAGCCTGCCGCAGCTGATGATGTTCGACGAGCCGTCGCTCGGGCTCGCGCCGATCCTCGTGCAGGAGATCTTCAACGTCGTGCGCCGGATCCGGCAGGAGGGGACGACCGTGCTGATCGTCGAGCAGAACGTCCGCCAGACGCTCGCGATCGCCGACCGCGCCTACGTGCTCGAGACCGGGAAGGTCGGGATGGAGGGGACCGGCCGCGACCTGCTCAACGACCCCCACGTAAAGGCCGCCTACCTGGGGCTCTAGGAGGGAGAGCGATGTTCGTTGCGGACTGGATGACCCGCGAGGTGGTGACCGTCGGGCCCGACGAGAGCATCGCGCACGCGATGCACCTGATGCGGGAGCGGGGGATCAAGCACCTGCCGGTGCTCAAGGACGGGCGGCTGGTCGGCGTGATCTCCGACCGGGACATCAAGGCCTTCATGCCGTCGAAGGCCACGACGCTGGACGTCTACGAGATCAACTACCTGCTGGCCAAGGAGACCGTGAAGGACGCGATGGGCCGGCAGCTCGTGACGACCACCCCGGACGCGCCGGTCGAGGGGGCCGCCCTCGTGATGCTCGAGGGGGACATCGGCTGCCTGCCGGTGGTCGAGGGGGGGAAGCTCGTCGGCATCATCTCGGACCGCGACATCTTCCGGGCGCTCGTCGACATCACGGGCGCGCGCCACCCCGGCCACCGGATCTTCGTCACGGTGGCCGACCGGCCGGGCTCCATCCGCGAGGTCGCCGACCGCGTCCGCAACCACGGCTTCAGCCTGCTCGGCATCCTCTCCTCCTACGAGAACGTGCCGAAGGGCTCGCGGCGCGTGGTGATCCGCACGGGTGTCGCCGGCGACTTCGAGGCGCTGCGCGCGGATCTCCAGGCGGCCTACCCCGGCGTCGACATCCGCAAGGGCTAGGGAGGCGCCGGAGCTCGTGATGCTGCGCGTCGTCATCGTCGGCGGGGTCGCCCTCGGGCCCAAGGTCGCGTGCCGGCTTCGGCGGCTGGTGGCCGGCGCCGAGATCACCGTCGTCGACCAGGACCGCCACATTTCCTATGGCGGCTGCGGCATCCCCTACTACCTGGCCGACGAGGTCCCCGACGAGACGCAGCTGATGCGCACGAGCTTCCACGCCCTGCGCGACCCGCGCTTCTTCCGCGAGGCCAAGGGGGTGACGGTGCTGCCGCGCACGCGGGCGCTGGCGATCGACCGGGCGCGGCGGGAGCTGACGGTCCAGGACCTGGAGAGCGGCGAGCGGCGCACGCTGGCGTACGACGCGCTCGTCCTCGGGACCGGGAGCGTCGGCGCCGCCCCGCCGGTCCCGGGCCGCGACCTGGGCAACGTCTTCATGGTCCAGGGCCTCCAGGACGCGCTCGATCTCAAGCGGGCGCTCATCGGCGAGGACATCCGGCACGCCGTCGTCGTCGGCGGCGGGGCGATCGGGCTCGAGGTGGTCGAGGGGCTCGTCGAGACCTGGAACCTGCAGGTCACGCTGGTCGAGCGGCTCGGGCACGTGCTGCCGCAGATCTTCGACGCGACGATCGCCGGCATCGCCGAGGCGACGCTGCGCGCCAAGGGGGTCGCCGTGCACACCGGCGAGTCGCTGCTGCGCCTCGAGGGCGAGGGCGGGAAGGTCGCGCGCGTGGTGACCGACCGGCGCGTGCTGCCGGCCGAGCTGGTCGTCATCGCCACCGGCGTGCGCCCCAACGCGGTTCTCGCCCGGGCGGCGGGCCTCGCCATCGGCCCCCTCGGCGGCATCGCGGTGGACGGGCAGCTGCGCACGTCCGACCCGGCGATCTGGGCCGGTGGCGACTGCATCGAGGTCCGCTCGCTCATCACCGGCGCGCCGCTGCACGCGCCGCTCGGCTCGCTGGCCAACCGCCAGGGGCGCGTGATCGCCGACAGCATCGCCGGGCGCCAGACGCGCTTCGACGGCGCCGTGGGCAGCTTCATCGTCAAGCTCTTCGACACGGCGCTCGCGGCGGCCGGGGCGACGCAGGAGCAGGCGCTGGCCGCGGGCATCGACGCCGAGCGGGCGCTCGTCGTCGGCTACGACCGCGCGCACTTCATGCCGGCGAAGGCGATCCTGGTCCTGCAGCTCATCGTCGACCGGGCGACGCGCCGCGTGCTCGGCTTCCAGGGGGCGGGCCCGGCGAACGACGCGCTGCTGGCGCGGGTCGATGCGGTGGCGGCGCTGCTGCGCCACGGGCCGACCGTGGAGGACATCGGCTCGCTCGAGCTGGCCTACTCGCCGCCGTTCGCCTCCGCGATGGACACGCTCAATGCGCTGGGGAACACGGCCGGCAACCTGCTCGACGGGCTGTACCGGCGCATGACGGTGGGCGAGGCGCTCGAGCTGCTCGGCGACCCGGCCTCCGACGTGCTCTTCCTCGACACGAACGCGCCGCGGCAGGCCGCGCCGTACCTGGCGCGCTACCCGGACCGTTGGGTCAACATCCCCTACGAGCAGGTTGCGTCGCGCGTCGACGAGCTGCCGCGCGGGCGCACGATCGTGACGCTCTGCGACTCGGGGATCCGCTCCTTCGAGAGCCAGGTCGTGCTCTCCGCCCACGGCTTCCCGAAGGCGTTCGCGCTGGAGGGCGGGTACAACCTCCTCAAGCGCCTCGGCGTCGACCTGCTGGCGGAGGGCTGCCCCCCGGCGCCGCCGCCCGCGACCGCCAGGTAGCCGGTCCTTCGCGCGGGATGGTCTTCTCGTCATTTGTCTTCCTGGCCGGGTTCCTGCCTGCTTTTCTCGCCATCTACTACCTCTGCCCGGCGCGTTGGCGCAACTGGTGCGCGCTCGGCGCGAGCGTCGTCTTCTACGCCTGGGGGGCGCCGCGCTTCGTCTTCATCCTGCTCGGCTCGTGCGTCGCCGACTACCTGCTCGGCCGCGAGATCGAGCGCTCGCTCGGCGGCCCCGGGCACCGGCGCAGGCGGCTGCTCGCGCTGGCCGTGGCCGTCAACCTCGTCTTCTTCCTCTACTTCAAGTACGCGAACTTCCTCGTCCACGAGACCAACGGGCTGCTTGCCGCGCTGGGCCTGGGCGCGGTGGCGTGGGCCGACGTCGCGCTCCCGGTCGGGATCTCGTTCATCACCTTCCACAAGATCAGCTACCTGGTCGACGTCTCCCGCGGCGCGGTGCACGCGGCGCGCTCCTTCCGCGACTACCTCCTCTACATCCTGCTGTTCCCGCAGCTGATCGCCGGGCCGATACTGCGCTACCACTGGATGGCCGACCAGCTGGCGAAGCGCACGCTCGATCCCGGGAGGATCGAGCAGGGCATCGTGCGCTTCTGCCAGGGCCTTGCGAAGAAGGTGCTCGTCGCGAACCCCCTCGGTGCCGTGGCGGATGGCGCGTTCGGGGCGCGCCTCGCCGACCTCCCCGGCGAGTACGCGTGGCTCGGGCTGCTCTGCTACACGTTCCAGATCTACTTCGACTTCTCGGGGTACTCGGACATGGCGCTCGGGATCGGGCGCATGCTGGGCTTCGAGTTCGTCGAGAACTTCGACAACCCGTACACCGCGCGCAGCTTCACGGACTTCTGGCGGCGCTGGCACATCTCGCTCTCCGCCTGGATGCGCGAGTACCTCTACATCCCGCTCGGCGGGAACCGCGTCGGGCCGCTGCGGCAGTACGTGAACCTCTGGATCGTCTTCCTGCTCTCGGGCTTCTGGCACGGCGCGAGCTGGAACTTCGTGGCCTGGGGCGGCTGGCACGGGCTGTTCCTGACGGTGGACAAGCTCGCCGCCCGCTCCGCCCGGCGCCCCCCCCGCTGGCTCGCCGTCCCCCTGACCTTCCTGCTGGTGGCTCTCGGGTGGGTGCTCTTCCGCGCGCCCTCGCTGGCGCACGCCCTGGCCTACTGGCGCCGGCTCTTCGACCCCGCGGCGTTCGGAGCGGCGCAGGCGGCTGTCCCGCTCGGCGAGTTCATCGGGAACCGCGCGTGGGCGATGCTCGCCGTCGCGGCCGCCCTGAGCTTCGGCCCGCTGCTGCGCGGCGCCGCGGCCCGGCCGCCGGCGGTGCCGGCGG
>DATDCY010000247.1 GCA_036524115.1 bacterium
TTCGCCGCCGCCTCGGAGCGGCTGCACCAGCTCGCGGACGAGTGGTCGCGCGCGCTCGCCGGCGGCGATGGCGCGGCGGCCTTCCTGGCGCCCGACGCCGCGCGGCTGCGAGAGCTGGGAGCGGCCGCGACGGACGAGGACGCCGCGGGGCGGGCCCTTGCCGACGGGTTCTCGCTCGAGACGCTGGAGGCCCTGACGCTCCTGCGGAGCCCGATGATCGCCGCCAAGGAGCGCGAGGCGAAGGCGGCGCTCGAGGGCTTCGACCAGGCCGAGCAGATCGATGTGGTCCTGCGGCGCTACGCCTCCCTGGTCGCCGCCGGGATGGGCAACGGCGCCGCCGCCGGCATGGCTCGCCCGCCGGAGTTCCCCTTCCCCGGGGTGCTGGCGCTCAAGGGGCGGATCGTCGCCGAGACGGTGCGCGCCGCTCGCGAGGAGCTGGAGGCGGCCAGGCGCGACGCGCTCACGATGGCGCGCAAGTCCTACTGGGAGCTGCGCTACGTCGTCGGCGCGATCGAGGCCACCTCCCGCACGATCGACCTGCTGGAGAACCTGAGCGCCTCTGTCTCGGCACGCTACGAGGCCGGCGAGACGAGCTTCCAGGACGTGGTGCGCGCGCGGATCGAGCGCGAGAAGGCCCTCGAGGAGCTGAAGACCCTGGCCGGGGAGCGCCGGAACATGGAGGCGGACCTCCGCGGCATCCTGGCGCTGTCCCCGCGGGTGGCGGTCGGGACGCCGGCGCCGCGCGAAATGGCCGCGACGCTCCCGGACCAGCAGGCCGTGGAGCGGCTGGCGCTCGAGCGGCGGCAGGAGGTGCGGGCCGCGGACGCGATGGTGCACCGCATGGAGCTGATGCTCGAGATGGTCGAGACCATGACGTACCCCGGGTTCGACCTCGGCCTCACGCCTGCTGCCGGCGGGCTGGCGCTCCCGGCGGCGGCACCGGGGTCGGGGGCGGACGCCGGCGCGATGGGCGCCGAGCGCGCGCGCGTGGAGCCGCCGCAACGGCCGTTCTTCGCCGCCGACGAATCCTACCTGCGCGAGCTGCGCCAGCGCGTCGCGATGCAGCGCAGCGAGCGCGATGCGGCGCGCGCAGCGACCCTCGTGGGCGTGCGCGCCGCGTGGTTCGGGCTCGACCGCGCGCGGCGCACTGCCGTCCTCTACGGCGAGCGGGTGCTCCCGCTCTCGCAGTCCGCGATCGACGCCTCGCTGCGCGGCTACACCGCCGGCCGGGTGGCGTTCTCGGACCTGCTCGAGTCCTTCACCGGCTGGCTCGAGGGCAACCTCGCGCTCGAGCGGGCCCGGGCCGACGCCGGCAGCGCGCGCGCCGTCCTGGAAGCCGCGGCCGGCACCGCCGGGATCGAGGAGACACCGTGAATTCCGCCCCGGGCGTGGGCGAGACCAAGGAGAGGCGACGATGAGCGAGGAAGCGACGAAGATCCGGAGGCAACACTCCCGCGTCTGGATCGCGGTCGGGGTCGCCGCAGTCCTGGGGCTGGCCGGGGGCGGGGTCGCCTGGTACCGCGGCGTGGCGGGCCCGGGCGGAAGCAAGGGGTCTACGCCCGCCACGGCGGAGAAGTACACCTGCGGCATGCACCCCTGGATCCTCGCCGACAAACCCGGCGACTGCCCCGTCTGCTACATGAAGCTGACGAAGATCGAGGCGCAGGCGGGCGCCGGCGCGCCCGCCGCCACCGGGGCGCCCGCCCCGGAGAAGAAGGCGGACGACTTCTTCGCCGACATGGGCGCCAAGAGCGCGGCGGCTCCGGGCGCAGAGCGCAGGGTCCTGTTCTACCGCAACCCGATGAACCCGATGGTCACCTCGCCGACGCCGGCGAAGGACGAGATGGGCATGGACTACGTGCCGGTCTACGCGGACGAGGCGCAGGCGGGCGGAGCGGGCGGGGGCGTCGAGGGGCTGGCCACCGTGCGCGCGAGCGAGGACGTGCTGCGGCGCTCGGGCGTGCAGACCGCGCCGGCAATCCGCTCGCTCGCCGGCCGGACGATCCGCGCCGTCGGGATCGTCGTCCCCGACGAGACGCGCGTGCGCCGCGTGCAGACGAAGGTCGAGGGCTGGGTCGAGCGTCTGCTGGTCAACTTCACCGGCGAGCTGGTCACGGCCGGCCAGCCGCTGGTGTCGATCTACGCACCGGAGCTGCTCGCGACCCAGGAGGAGTACCTGCGCGCGCGGGCGACCGCCGCCCGCTTCGCCGCGTCGACCGACCCGGCGGCGCGCGACATCGGCGAGGACCTTGTCCGCTCGGCGCGCCGGCGCCTTGAGCTCTTCGACGTGCCGGAGGCGTTCATCAGGGAGCTGGAGGCCAGCGGCACGCCGCGCAAGAGCGTGACCCTCAACGCCCCGTTTGGCGGCTACGTCACCGCGAAGGAGGTCTTCGAGGGGCAGAAGGTCGAGCCGGGGATGGAGCTGTTCACGCTCACCGACCTCGCGCGCGTCTGGGTCGAGGTCTCGCTCTTCGAGTACGAGGCCGCCGCCGCGGTCGTCGGGCAGTCGGCGACCCTGACCCTGCCGCATCAGGCCGGCATCGCGCTCACGGGCAAGGTCACCTTCGTCAGCCCGGTGCTTTCCACCGAGAGCAGGGCGCTCACCGTGCGCCTGGAGTTCCCCAACCCCGGACTCGCGCTCAAGCCCCAGATGCACGTCGACGTCGCCCTGGTGCTCGATGCGGCCATGGGCGTCGTCGTGCCCGACGCCGCGCTGCTCGACACCGGCGTGCGCACGGTGGTCTTCGTCGAGACGCAGCCCGGGGTCTTCGCGCCGCGCGAGGTCACCGTCGGCGCGCGCAGCGAGGGCCGCGCCGAGATCCTCGCCGGCCTGCGCGAGGGCGAGCTGGTCGCCGTGAAGGCGAACTTCCTCCTCGATTCCGAGTCGCGCCTGCGTGCGGCGATCGAGCGCATGACCGCCCCGCCGGGAGGTGGCAAGTGAGCCTGCCGGGCGCCGGCAAGCCGACTTTCGTCCAGCGCGTCATCGAGTTCTGCGCGCACAACCGCGCGCTGACGCTGCTGGGCGTGGCGGTCCTCTGCGCCGCGGCCCTCTACACGCTCAAGCAGATCCGCCTCGACGCGCTGCCGGACCTCTCCGACACGCAGGTCATCGTCTACTCGCGCTGGGACCGCTCTCCCGACATCATCGAGGACCAGGTGACATACCCGATCGTCAGCGCGCTGCTCGGCGCGCCGCACGTCAAGGCGATCCGGGGGTTCTCGGACTTCGGCTTCTCGTACGTCTACGTGATCTTCGAGGACGGGACCGACATCTACTGGGCGCGCTCGCGGGTGCTCGAGTACCTCTCGAAGATCCTCTCGCGGCTGCCGGAGGGGGTGCGGACCGAGCTCGGCCCCGACGCCACCGGCGTCGGCTGGGTCTACCAGTACGCGCTCGCCGACCGCTCCGGGAAGCACTCGGTGGAGGAGCTGCGCTCGTACCAGGACTGGACGCTGCGCTACGCGCTGCAGTCTGTGCCGGGGGTCGCGGAGGTCGCCTCGATCGGCGGTTTCCAGAAGCAGTACCAGATCACCGTCGACCCGAACCGGCTCGCGGCGCACGATCTCTCGCTGGACATGGTCATGGAGGCGGTGCGCGACTCGAACAACGAGGTCGGCGGGCGGCTCATCGAGTTCTCGGGGGCCGAGTACATGGTCCGCGGCAAGGGCTACGCGCGGTCGCTGGCGGACTTCGAGCGGATCGTGGTCAAGACGGCGCCCGGCGGCGTCCCCGTGCTCCTGCGGGACATCGCGCGCGTGGAGATGGGCCCCGAGATCCGCCGCGGCATCTCCGACCTCGACGGCCTCGGCGACCACGTCGGCGGCATCGTCGTGATGCGCCACGGCGAGAACGCGCTGAATGTCATCGGGCGCGTGCGCCAGCGGCTCGACGAGCTCAAGCCCTCGCTTCCCCCCGGCGTCGAGGTCGTCACGACGTATGACCGCTCCGACCTGATCACGCGCGCGCTGGCGACGCTCAAGCACGAGCTGGTCCAGGAGATGATCATCGTCTCGCTGGTCATTCTCGTCTTCCTCTGGCACGTGCCCTCGGCGATCGTGCCGATCATCACCATCCCGGTCTCCGTGCTGCTCTCCTTCATCCCGCTCTACTTCATGGGGGTGACCGTCAACATCATGAGCCTCGCGGGGATCGCGATCTCGATCGGCGTGCTCGTCGACGGCGCGATCGTCGAGGTCGAGAACGCCTACAACAAGATCCACCGCTGGCAGGCGGCCGGCGGGAAGGGCGACTTCCACGCCGTGCGGCTCGAGGCGCTCAAGGAGGTCGGCCCGTCGGTCTTCTTCTCGCTGCTGGTCATCGCCGTGGCCTTCCTGCCGATCTTCGCGCTCGTCGACCAGGAGGGCAGGCTCTTCAAGCCGCTCGCGTACTCGAAGAACCTGGCGATGGGGCTCGCCGCGATCCTGGCGATCACGCTCGACCCGGCGCTGCGGATGCTGTTCGCGCGCATCGAGCCGTTTGCCTTCAAGCCGCGCTTCCTGGCGAAGCTCGCGACCACCGCGTTCGTCGGCAGGTACTACGCCGAGGAGCGCCACCCGATCAGCCGCGTGATCTTCCGCGTCTACGACCCGGCCTGCCGCTTTGTGCTGCGCCACCCCAAGGCGGTCATCGCCGGGGCGCTGGCGCTGGTGGCGGCGAGCCTGCCGGCGTATTTCCGCCTGGGCAGCGAGTTCATGCCGCCGCTCAACGAGGGGACGATCCTCTACATGCCGACGACCCTCCCGGGGATCTCGGTGGCGCAGGCGCAGGATCTGCTGATCGCCCAGGACAAGGTGCTGACCTCGTTTCCCGAGGTCGAGCGGGTCTTCGGCAAGGCCGGCCGCGCCGACACGTCGACGGACCCCGCGCCGTTCTCGATGATGGAGACGACCGTGGTGCTCAAGCCCGAGAGCCAGTGGCGGGCCAAGGAGCGCTGGTACTCCTCCTGGGCGCCCGGGTGGCTCAAGGCGCCGCTGCGCCCGATCTGGCCCGACCACATCTCCTGGGACGAGCTGGTGGCCGAGATGGACGGCAAGATGCGCTTCCTCGGCAACACGAACGCCTGGACCATGCCGATCAAGGCCCGCATCGACATGCTGACCACCGGGGTGCGCACCCCGGTCGGCATCAAGATCGCCGGCGCCGACCTGGCGCAGATCCAGAAGATCGGCGAGCAGCTCGAGGCGATCGTCGCCAAGGTCCCGGGCACGCGCAGCGTGTTTGCCGAGCGCGTGACCGGCGGGTACTTCGTCGACATCGAGCCGCGCCGCGACCAGATCGCCCGCTACGGCCTGACGATCGCGGCGGTGCAGCGGGTGATCATGACGGCGGTCGGCGGCGAGAACATCACGACGACCATCGAGGGTCGCGAGCGCTACGCCGTGAACATCCGCTACCCGCGCGAGCTGCGCGACGACATCGAGCGGCTCGGGCGCGTGCTGGTCACGGCCCCCGGACTGGGGGGCATGCGCCCGCTGCAGGTCCCGCTGGCGCAGCTCGCGGACATCCGCCTCGTCTCCGGGCCGGCGATGATCCGCAACGAGAACGGCTTTCTCTCCGGCTACGTCTACGTCGACCTGGCGGGCCGCGACATCGGCGGCTACGTCACGGAGGCCAAGAAGGCCGTGGCGGCGCAGGTCACGCTCCCCCAGGGCTACTCGCTGCAGTGGAGCGGGCAGTACGAGAACATGATGCGCGTGCGCGAGCGGCTCAAGGTGGTGGTGCCGATCACCCTCGTGCTGATCTTCGTGCTGCTCTACGCCAACACGCGCAGCGCCTTCAAGGCCGCGGTGGTCATGCTGGCCGTGCCGTTCTCGGCCATCGGCGCGATCTGGCTCTTCCACTTCCTGCACTACAACGTCTCGATCGCCGCCTGGGTCGGCATGATCGCCCTGCTCGGGCTCGACGCGGAGACCGGCGTCTTCATGCTGCTGTTCCTCGACCTCGCGCACGACGAGGCCAAGGCGGCGGGGAGGCTGCGCACGGGCGCGGAGCTGGACGAGGCGATCCTGCACGGCGCGGTCAAGCGCGCGCGGCCGAAGATGATGACCGTCGCGGCGGCCTTCATGGGCCTGCTGCCGATCATGTGGTCGACCTCGGCGGGCGCGGACGTCATGAAGCGCATCGCGGCGCCGATGATCGGCGGCCTGGTGACCTCGTTCGCGCTCGAGCTGCTGGTCTACCCGGCGGTCTACAAGCTCTGGAAACAACGCGAGATTCGCGCATGAGCACGAATCCGGAAGGACAGCAAATGCATGGTGATGGACCAGTCTGCATCTATGGATCCGCGCCTGCGCGCGGATCTGGAAACAGCGGGAGATTCGCGCATGAGCGCGAATCCAGAAGAACAGAATGCATGGTGATCGACGAGTCTGCACCTATGGATCCGCGCTTGGCGCGGATCTGGAAGCAGCGGGAGATTCGCGCATGAGCGCGAATCCAGAAGAACAGAATGCATGGTGATCGACCAGTCTGCACCTATGGATCCGCGCCTGCGCGCGGATCTGGAAACAGCGCGAGATCGGCGCATGAGCGCGAATCCGGAAGGACGGCAATGCGTGGTGATCGACCAGTCTGCACCTGTGGATCCGCGCCTGCGCGCGGATCTGGAGCGGGA
>DATDCY010000248.1 GCA_036524115.1 bacterium
AGCGGGCGCGGGCCCGGCGGGTTGGAGAGCGCCGTCGCGTACGGGCGCAGCAGGCGCCAGCGCTCGGCGAGCACGAGCGTCGCGGGCAGCACGACGAACATCGAGGCCATGATCAGCATGATCGCCAGAAAGCCGATGAAGCCGTACTCGGAGAAGCCCCGGAACGTCGAGACCACCGTGAGCAGCAGCAGCGAGAAGCCGGTCGTGAGGCCGGAGATGATCACCGACGGCCCCGTCGAGAGGTAGGTGTCGAGCAGCGCCCCCTCGACGCCGAGCCGGGGCAGCGCCTTCTGGAAGTCCTTGACCAGGTAGATCGCGTTCTCGACGCCGAGGCCGAACATGATGCCGACGATGAACGCCGTGACGAGGTTGAGATCGCCGACGGTGAGCGGCACCATGGCGAAGGCCCAGAGGATGCCCAGGGCCATCGGCAGGAACACGAGCACGAGGGCGGCGAGCGAGCCGAAGCTGACGAAGACGACGAGGGCGATCAGCGCGCTGGAAAAGACGCCGGCGCGGGCGAGGTCGGCGCGGATCAGGTGCAGCTCGTCCAGCTTGTTGCGGTGCGAGCCGCCGACCCCCGCCCAGACGCCGTGGGTGCGCTGGAGGTCCGCGGCGATCGCGCGCAGCTTCCCGTACAGCCGCTCGATCTCCCCGATGTTCGTCACCCCCTGGCGGGTCCTGACGATCATCCCCATGACCCGGCCATCGCTGCTCTCGTGGTACTCGGGCAGCGCCGAGTAGTAGCGCAGCGAGACCTTGAGGTCCTCCCGGTCCTCCTCCTCCCCGACCGTCTCCGGCGGCTTCGCGCCGGCCGGCTCGGCCGCGAGGTCCTCGACGAACGGGTTGACCTTCGCCTCCCAGGCGAGGACCTCGTCGCCGATGCGCCGGACGTAGTCGTTGGGTATCAGCAGGTAGCGCCAGGTGCGGAAGAAGTCCACCGGCCAGCGGTACTGGAAGGACGAGACCTCGGGGAGGGCGGCCACGCGGTCGGCCGCGGCGTGCAGCGCCTGGAGCAGCCGCGCGCGGTCGTCTCCCTCGAGCATGAGCACGAACGCGCCGCCGTCGCTCACCACCGGGTCGAGCTGCTTGGTCAGCACGGAGGCCGGGCTCGACCTGGGCAGGAGGCGGATCAGGTCGGAATCGACGCTCAGGTGCGATGCCTGCCACGCCGCGGGCGCGCTGACCAGGACGACCAGCGCGACCCAGCGCCACGGATGGCGCCAGGCCGTGCGGCAGATGAACCGGGCGAGCGCAGCGTACCGGGACTGCATGGGGCCGACGGTGCCCGGCTACCGGGCGCTGGAGGCGCGCGCGGCGGCCGGCGGAACTGGGCTCGGGTGCGCAGACATGGCGCGCACGATACAACCTGGAGGCTCCCCGCGCAAGCGACGCGGCCCCGCGGCGGCGCGCGCCGCTTGACACCCCGAGCGGCCGCGTGAAATAACCCCGCGACATGAACCACGTGCGCCGCTGGCTGCCGCTGGCCCTCGGCTGGCCCAACGCCCTGGCGGCGGCGCTCTGGCTCCAGCACCTGGCGGCCGCCGCCCGCGCGGGCCTCTGGTCGCCCGGGAAGCCTGCCGACGCCGCCGGCGCGCTGCTGGGGCTGCTCGCGCTCCAGGCCCTGGTGCAGGCGGTGCGCGCGCCGCTGCCGGGGGCGCCGCGGTTGCGGGCCGGGCTGACGCTGCTGCTGCTGTTCCTCGCCAACGCGCTCTGGTCCTACCAGCGCGAGGCCCGGACCCCGTTCAGCTTCGACCTGCTGATGCAGAACCTGGCGGAGATGCGCTACTACGAGTCGTGGCAGGTCATCTTCAGCCGCATCGGTTCGGTCGGGCTGTTCGTGGGCATCGGCGGCTGCGTCGTCCTGCTGGCGCTCGAGCGACGCTGGCGCCTGCTCTCGGGAGAGGCCGAGCGGCGGCCCGTCGCGCTCAAGGCGGTCGCGGCCGCCGGTCTCTTCGGGGCGTTGGCAATCTCCCCGCTGCCGACGCAGGACGGGTTCACTTCCCTGGTGCGCAGCATCGGGGCCTACTACGTGCCGGACTACCCGCAGACGCCGGACCCGGCGCCGGGGACGTTCCCGCTGGTGCGCTCAGAGCCGGGCGCGGCCGCCCGGACGCCGGTCGCGCCGGCGCCGGACGTGATGCTGGTGATGGTCGAGTCCTTCGCCGGGACCATGGTCGGCGGCACGACCGCGGACGGGCGCGCCATCACCCCCGTCTTCGACGCCTTCGCGCACGAGGCGCTCAGCGTCGAGCGCTTCTACGCCAACTCCATCCAGACGTCCAAGGGGCAGTTCGCGACGCTCTTCTCGGCGATCCCGAGCCTGCGCGGCAAGGAGTTCGAGCCCTTCGCGGACCGCAGCTTCCTCTCGCTGGCGGCGCTGCTGCGCGGCTTCGGCTACCGCACGGTCTTCCTGCAGGCCTACAAGGACGCCGCGTACGACAACACCCGCGCCTTCCTCGGCGCCAACGGCTTCGACGTCGTGCAGTCCGTCTCCGAGTTCATGGCGCCGGGCGACCGGGAGAAGATCTGGGGCTGGGGGCTGGAGGACGACGTCTTCTACACGCGGTGCCTGGAGCGGCTGGACGCGATCCGCCGCGAGGCCGGCGACCGCCCGCTGTTCGTGGTGCTCGCGCCGATCGGCAATCACATGCCCTTCGACGCCGTGCCGCAGGCGCTGCGGGGCCTGCACCCCGCGCCGGAGACGCCACGCGAGCGCCTGGAGAACTCGATCAACCTCGCCGACCGCTTCCTGGGCACGCTGCTTCAGGAGGCCGGCCGGCGGCCGCGCCTCGCGGCGGGCATCCTGGCCATCACGGCGGACCACGCCACGCCGACCGGCGAGCACGGGTACTTCCACAACGAGGCGCACGCCGACGAGGAGTTCTTCCGCATCCCGTTCGCGCTGCGCTGGCCGGGCCGCGTGGCGCCGCGGCGCATCGCGGACGCGCCCTTCTCGCAGATGGACGTCGCGCCGACGCTCCTCGATCTGCTGCAGCTGCCGGTGGCGCGCGATCCCTTCCAGGGGGTCTCGCTGCTCGAGCCGGCGCGGCGGCTGCACCCGATCTACCTCGTGCAGCCCTATTCCGGCCGCTTTCTCAGCGTCGTCGAGTATCCGTGGAAGATCGTGCGGCACTTCGACCGCGACGCCCTCTTCGACCTCGCGCGCGACCCCGGCGAGCGCACCGACGTCGCGGGGCGCCCCGAGGCCGCCGCGGCCCTGGAGCGGATGCGCGAGCGCCTGGGGCAGATGTACGTCAACCAGAAGCTGCTGGAGGCCGACCTGATCTGGCCGCGCGGGGCGAGCGCGACGGCGCCCTGACTCCCGTCGTTCACGGCCCCCCCTTTGCCACAGGGGGGAGGGGGATTTCCGCGTTATGCGCCGGGACGCGGGCCGGCGCCTGAGGCGAGCGCCCCCGAGGCGACCAGGGCCCGGGCGCGCTCGTAGGCCGGGACGTCGTCGACGTCGATCCAGAGCCCGTCGCCGACGTCGAACACCCGCGCCTTGCCGCGCGCGGCGAGCCGGCCGATGCCGCCCGAGAGCGAGAAGTCGCCGGCGCGGAAGCTCTCCTCGAGCGCGGCGAACAGCGCCGGCGTGCAGAGGAAGATCCCGGTGTCGAAGGCGTTGTACGTCGCGATCCCCTTGCCGATCTCGCGGATCGCCCCCGCTTCCACGCGCACTTTCGTCACGTCCTCGAGATCGACGGTCGGATGCCCCTCGATGCGCGAGTCGACGGCGAGGATCACCTCGTCGGCCGCGATCGGCTCGGCGAGCAGGCGCGCGAGGATCCGCGGGTCGAAGAGGTGGTCCGACATGAGCAGGACGAAGCGGTCCCCGAGGCTCGATGCGGCGCGCGCCACGGAGACGCCGTTGGCCTTCTCCCACTCGTCGTTGCGCACGAAGCGCACGTCCAGGCCGGCGAGCAGCGGCGAGGCCGGGACGAAGCGCTCGATCGCCTCGCCGAGGTAGCCGGTCACGACGCGGAAGCTGCGGATCCCGGCCGCCGCGACCGTCAGCATCACCCGCTCGAGCAGCGTCATGCCGGCGAGCGTGACGAGCGGCTTGGGCTCGCCGAGCGCGGCCAGCCGGCTCCCCTTGCCGGCGGCGATGATCAGGCAGTCCGTCCGCTGGGCGCGTTCCATCGCGGCGGCCTCAGGCGCCCGCGCCGGAGGCGGCCAGCGTCTCGAGCTCGGCGGCGAGCCGGCGGTCGCGCCGGCGCTGTGCGGGGATGAGCGCGAGCAGCGCCAGGTTCAGGAGCAGGACGTAGACCAGGTACCAGCCCATGCCCAGGCCGGCCCAGAAGGACCCCGCGCCGACGGGGAGGAAGGCGGCGACGACGATCCCCGCCTTGTGCGAGTTGGAGGCCATGAGCGCCCACCACGGCAGCAGCGGCCGCTGGCCGGCCTCGTAGCGCGGCGCCAGCGCGCCCGCCAGGCGCGGGTGGCGGTGGCGCCAGTGCGTGATCGCGCGCTCGAGCGCGGCGCTGGAGGAGAGGAAGAAGCGTTGCTGGTGGTAGTAGGCGCGGTGGACGGCCTGGAGCAGCGCCGCGCCGGCGCCGGAGGGTGCCGAGTGCCTGAGCCGCTCCGGTTGCGCGTCCACGACGTCCGTCTTGCCGTGGACGTAGTGGAGGTAGAGCGTGCGCTGGTACTCGACGAGCGAGCTCTGCACCGAGTGCGACGCGCCCGCCGCCGCCGCGAGCGCCAGCAGCAGGGGGGCGTGCGTCCCGGCGCGCTCCCAGCCGCCGCAGATGATGGCCAGGTAGATCGCCAGGAACGAGAGGTTGTCGCAGAAGCCGTCGACGATCCGTCCGAGCGGCGTCTGCATGCTCTTGAGCCGGGCGAGCTGGCCGTCGGCGCTGTCGAGCGCCGAGTGCAGCAGCAGCGCGAGGGCGCCGAGGACGGCCAGCGTCGCGACCGTGCCGCGCCGCGCCGACTCGAAATAGAACCACGCGCTGAGCCAGCCGGCGAGCACCGCGAGCACCGAGACCTGGGTCGGCGTGACGGGGGTGCGCCGCAGCGCCTGGACGATGAGGAAGCCCAGCGGCCGGATGAGGTAGATGTCCCCCACCTCCTCGACGGCCCGCGGCTTGGCCATCCTGCGGTAGTCGGCCCTGGCCTGCTTCCAGCCCACGAAATCCCCCCCTCGCTGCGCGGCCTCCGTGCGGAGGCAGGTTATAGCAGAACCCGCGCGTGCGTGACAATCGCGGCCGGGGGGGCGCCGCGCCCAGACCGGCGCTTCTGCTATCATGCGACCCATGTCCGGGGAGGCGCAGGTCGGGGGGCCGCAGTATGACCGCACGGGGCGCTACTTCATCCTCGGGGCGCTGGCCGTGGCGCTCTTCCTCGCCTGGAAGCTCTTCCGGCCCTTCTTCTCCGCGATCGCGATAGCGGCGATCCTCGACATCATCTTCTACCCCTTCTTCGACCGGCTGCGGCGGTCCTTCGGCGGCAGGGGCGGCCCGGCGGCCGCGCTCACCGTCGTGGTCGTCGTCCTCGTGGTCATCGTGCCGGTGGTGATCGTCGGCTTCCTCGTGACCAAGCAGGCGGTCGACCTCTACCAGTCGCTGACCGCGCGGGCGGCGGACGCGAGCCTCCTCGACGGGCTGCTGCGGATTCGCGACTGGGACGCCGCCGAGGCCTGGCTCAGCGCCCACGCGCCCTGGCTGGACGTCAAGGCGCTGAACCTCAAGGGGATCGCGATCAGCTTCCTCGGCAAGGTCAGCGACTACGGCGTGCGCATGGGCACCTCGGTCGCCTCCAACGTCGTGACCTCGGTCGGGACGTTCGCCGTCGTGCTCTTCTCGCTCTTCTTCTTCCTGCTCGACGGCGGGCGGTTCGCGCGCTGGGCCTCAGGGCTGGTGCCCCTGCACGACGACCACCTGCAGCAGCTGCAGCGGACCTTCGTGGGCATCGTCAAGTCCGCCGTGGTCGGCAGCGGCGTCGTCGCGCTCGTCCAGGGGGTCCTCGGCGGGTCGGCCTTCTGGCTTGTCGGGCTCCCGGGGACGCTCTGGGGGGCGGTCATGGCGTTCATGAGTCTCGTGCCGGTCGTCGGCTGCGCCATCGTCTGGCTCCCGGCGGCGCTGATCCTGTTCGCGCAGGGGCACACGGGCGCCGCGCTCTTCCTGCTGCTCTGGGGCTTCATCGTGATCTCGAGCGTCGACAACGTCGTGCGGATCCTCGTCGTCAAGGGGCCGGTCGAGATGCACCCGCTGCTGATCTTCTTCTCGGTGCTCGGCGGCATCCAGTTCGCGGGGATGCTCGGCGTGGTCTTCGGCCCGCTCATCGTCGCGGTGGTCCAGGCCCTGCTGGAGATCTTCCGCTGCGAGTTCATGGAGCCGCCCGCCCCGCCGGCGGGGCAGGCGGGTTGAGCCGCCCGCCGCCGCCGCGGGCGGTCCTCTTCGACGCCGTCGCGACGCTGATCCGCCCCTGGCCGTCGGTGGGCGCGG
>DATDCY010000249.1 GCA_036524115.1 bacterium
CTTCATCGAGGCGTTCCGCGCCATCCTCGCCGGCGAGCCGCTGCGGGCGTCCCCGGCTGAGGGGGAGGGCCCGGAGGCGGCGCGGCCGGCGGATGTCGCGGACGCCGCGGGCGGTTCCGTCGCTGCGCCTCCGGTAGTTCCGCGCGGCGGTGCCGACCGGCCCGGCGACCCCGCGTTCGTCCGCGTCGGCGCGCGCCTGGTCGAAATCCCGCCGGGGCTGCGCCCGCTCGTCGACGAGATCCGCGACGACCTCGGCGAGGTCCCCGAGACCTACGTCTCCGGGGCGATCGCGGCGGCCGCGCGCGCCGGCGGCACGTTCGCCGGGCCGGCCGTGCCGGAGGGACCGCCCGCGGAGGAGTCGTTCGTCTACGACGAGTGGGACTTCCGCCGCTCCGGCTTCCGCAAGGGGTGGTGCTCGCTGCACGAGCTGGAACTGGCCCCCGGCGACCCGGAGGACGTGGCGCGGATCGTCCGCGCCTACCGCGGCCCGCTGCTGCGCATCCGCCGCGCCTTCGAGCTGATGCGCACCGCCGAGCGCTTCGTGCGCCGCCAGCGCGACGGCGACGAGATCGACATCGACGCGGCGATCGAGGCGCGCTCCGACCTGCGCGCCGGCCGGACGGCCTCGGACCGCCAGTTCATCCGGCTCGTGCGCGACGCGCGCGACATCGCCGCGGTCTTCCTCGTGGACATGTCCTCGTCGACGGAGGGCTGGGTCAGCGCCGCGATCCGCGAGTCGCTCGTGCTGCTCTGCGAGGGGCTCGAGACCCTCGGCGACCGCTATGCCATCTACGGCTTTTCGGGCCTCAAGCGGCTGCGCGCCGAGCTCTTCCGCATCAAGCGGCTCGACGAGCCGTACGGTCCCGCCGCCAAGGGGCGGATCGCGGCGATCGCGCCGCGCGACTACACGCGCATGGGCCCGCCGATCCGCCACGCGACGCGGCTGCTGCTGGCCGCGGACGCGAAGGTCCGGCTGCTCGTGCTGCTCTCCGACGGCCGGCCGGAGGACTACGACGAGTACAAGGGCGATTACGCCGTCGAGGACACGCGGCACGCGCTGATCGAGGCGCAGTCCGCGGGCGTCCACCCCTTCTGCATCACGGTCGACCGCGAGGCGCGGGACTACGCCGCGCACCTGTTCGGCGCCGTGAACTACGTCGTCATCGACGATCCGGCGAAGCTGCCGCTGCGGATCCCGGAGGTCTATCGGTCCCTGACGACCTAGCCCGCGGCGTCGGATGGACCGAAGCGGGCCCCCTCCGTGCGCGCGCGCTCCAGGTCGGCCCGGCCGAAGCTCGCCCCGCGCCCGTCCGCGCCGGTGAGGTCCCCCGCCGTGAACCGCGTCTCCCCGATGAACGCCCCGCGCAGGTCGGCGCCCGAGACGTCGGCTGCCGCGAAGTCCGCGCCGTTGAGGTTCGCCCGCCGCAGGTCGGCGCCGCCGAGGCGCGCGGCGGTCAGGTTCGTGGCGCGCAGATTCGCGCCCTCGAGCCGTGCGCCGGCGAACGAGGCCTTCGCGGCGTCGCTCATCTGCAGCACGGCGCCGGAGAGGTCGGCGCCGTCGAAGATGGCGCCCGCGAGGTTCGCGCTGGAGAAGTCGGCCCCCGCGAGCGCCGCGCCGGAGAGGTCGGCCCCGATGAGCGTCGAGTGCGAGAGATCGGCGCCGGCCAGGCGCGCGCCCCGGAACGAGGCCCCGGTGAAGTTGGCGCTGTCCAGCCGGCACCCCGCGAGGTCGGCCTGATCGAAGCGCGAGGCGCTGAGGTTCGCCTTGGTCAGGCGCGCCCCCTCGAAGCGCGAGCCGCGGAAGTCCACGGCGATCAGGTCGAGCCCGCCGAGGTCGACGCCCGAGAAGTCGCACCCGGCCAGGCTTGCCGCGCGCCGCGCCCGCGCGATCGCCTCCTGCCTGCTCAGCTTCTCCATCGGTCCCCCCGGTCCGCCCGCGGCCGTCAGCGAACTCTGGCCCGGCCCGGGGGCGCCTGTCAAGCGCCGCCGCCCGTCGCCTCCTGCGGCCGCGATGCGGGGTGTTCACCCCAGAGATTTTGCCGCGCCGCGGCATAGGTTGAACGCTGTCACGCGCGGCGGGGGCGGGCGTCTGTCCCGGCTCCCGCGAGGCAAGGCGCACCATTCACGAAGGGGAGGAACACGATGAAGATCCGATGGTTTGGGCGTTTCCTGCTGCTGGCGGCCGCCGCCATGCTCCTGGCCGGCACCCCGGTTGTCGCCGCCGAGAAGGCGATGAAGGAGAAGAAGCCGACCCACACGGAGCTGCGCAACGCCATGCGCATGCTCTGGGAGGACCACGTCCACTACACGCAGGCCTTCATCGTCGCGTCGCTCGCCGGCCTCGAGGACGCGGGGCCGCTCGCCGAGCGGCTCCTGCGCAACCAGGATGACATCGGCAACGCGGTCAAGCCGTTCTACGGCGAGGAGGCCGGCAAGAAGCTCTCCGCGCTGCTGCGCGACCACATCCTGATCGCCGCGGACCTCGTCAAGGCCGCCAAGGCGGGCGACAACGACGGGGTCGGGAAGAACCGCAAGCGCTGGGACGCGAACGCCGACGAGATCGTCGCGTTCCTCAACGGCGCGAACCCGAAGAACTGGCCAGCGCCCGTCCTCAAGGACATGCTCTACAAGCACCTCGACTACACGTCGACCAACGTCGTCTCCCGGCTCAAGAAGGACTGGGCCGCCGCCATCCAGGCCTACGACGCGGGCCACGCGCACATGTTGATGTTCGCCGACGCCCTGAGCGACGGCATCATCAAGCAGTTCCCGAAGAAGTTCAAATAGTCCGCCGCGCGCGGAGGAGAGGGGAGGGACGCTCCTCCCCTCCCCGGCGCGCGCAATCGGTGCTACGCTCACGGCAGAGGCGCGGCCACGACCCGCCGGCCGCCGAGGATCACCCGTGAGAGAGACGACCACCGCCGCGACCGCGCGCATCGCGCTGCTCTACGGCGCGTTCAGCGCGATCTGGATCGCGGTCTCCGACCACGTCCTCGAGGTGTTCGTCCACGACGCGCACGAGATCACCCTCCTCCAGTCGCTCAAGGGCTGGGCGTTCGTCGCCTTCAGCGCCGCGCTCATCTTCGTCCTCGTGCGCCGCGAACTCGAGGGGCGCGCCGCGGCCGAGGACGCGCTGCGCTCTTCCGAGGAACGCTACCGCACGCTGATCGCGCTGGCCAACGACGCGATCCTGGTCCTCGACGCGGGGAACGGCACGATCCTGGACGCCAACCGCCGCGCCGAGGAGCTGTTCGGCCTGCCGCGCGAGCGGCTCCTGGGGATGCGGCAGATCGACCTCCACCCGCCCGCCGAGCGGGAGCGCTGCGGCCGCATCCTGGCCGAGGCCGTCGCCGACGGGCGGCTGCGCACGAGCACCGCCTGCTACTCCCACCGCGACAGCCGCCCGGTGCCGACCGAGGTCAGCCTGAGCGTCGTCCCGCTGGAGGGCCGCACCGTCGTGCTGAGCATCATCCGCGACGTCTCGGAGCGCCAGCGCGCCGAGGAGCAGCTGCGCCGCGAGAAGGAGCGCGCGCAGCTGTACCTGGACATCGCCGGCGTCATCCTGGTGGTCATCGACGCGGACGAGCGCGTGAGCCTGATCAACCGCAAGGGAGCGGCGATCCTCGGCGCGCCCCCCGAGCGGATCGTCGGCACGAACTGGTTCGACAGCTTCATCCCCGCGGCGAGCCGCGAGCAGGTCCGCGCCGTGTTCCGCCGTCTGATGGCCGGCGAGATCGAGCCCGTCGCCTCGTTCGAGAACCCGGTCCTCGCCGCGGGCGGCGTCGAGCGGCTGATCGCCTGGAACAACGTCTTCATCCGCGACGAGGCGGGGAGCATCGTCGCCACCCTCAGCTCCGGCGAAGACATCACGGAGCGCGCCCGGGCCGAGACGCAGGCGCGCTCGCGCCTCGAGCACCTTGCGGCCCTGCACGAGATCGACCTGGCGATCAGCTCGAGCCTCGAGCTGCGGCTGACGCTCGCGCGGGTCGTCGAGCTGGCCCGCGAGCAGTTCGGCGTCGACGCCGCGGACGTGCTGCTGCTCGACCCGCGGACGCAGACGCTCGCCTACGCCGCCGGCAGCGGCTTCCGCACCACCGGCATCGAGCGTTCGCGGCTGGCCCTCGGCGAGGGGGTGGCCGGCGTCGCCGCGCTCGAGCGCCGGTCCATCGACGTCCCCGACCTCGGCAACCCGGCCGCCGGCTTCGTCCGCGGCCACCTGATCGAGGACGAGGGCTTCGTCTCGCTGCACGTCGTGCCGCTGACCGCCAAGGGCACCGTGCAGGGCGTGCTGGAGGCCCTGCACCGCACGCCGCGGGCGCTCGACCCGGAGCAGCTCGGCTTCCTCGAGGCGCTCGCCGCGCAGGCGGCGATCGCCATCGACAACGCGCGCCTGTTTGACGAGCTGCGCCGCTCGCACATCGAGCTGACCCTCGCCTACGACGCCACGCTCGGCGGCTGGGCGCGCGCACTGGACCTGCGCGACCGCGTGACCGAGCGGCACACCGAGCGCGTGGCCGAGCTGTCGGTCCGCCTCGCCCGCGAGCTGGGCATGAGCGAGGACGAGATCGTCCACGTGCGCCGCGGCGCCCTGCTGCACGACATCGGCAAGATCGGCGTCCCCGACGCCATCCTGCGCAAGGCCGGGCCGCTGACCCCGGAGGAGTGGCAGATCATGCGCAACCACCCGCGCGCGGCCTTCGAGATGCTCCACCCGATCGCGTATCTCCGCCCGGCGCTCGACATCCCCTACGCCCACCACGAGCGTTGGGACGGCACCGGGTATCCCCGGGGGCTCAAGGGGGAGCAGATCCCGCTGGCGGCGCGCGTCTTCGCGCTGGCCGACGTCTGGGACGCCCTGCAGGCCGCGGACCGGCCGTACCGGCAGGCGCTGCCCCGGGAAGAGGCCTGCGCGCACCTGCGGTCGCTGGCCGGCACGCAGCTCGACCCGCGGGTCGTTGACGTCTTCCTGCGCAAGGCCGATGAGTTCTGCCGCATCGACGCGCCGAAGGAGCCGTCCGGCGACCCGGCGCCGGGGTAAGGCGCGATGCCGGCGGACCTCGCGACGGCCCCCGCGCTCCAGGCGGAGGGACTGACCAGGGCCTTCGGCGCCGTCCGCGCCGTCGAGGCGCTCGACCTGTCCCTCGCCCCCGGGGAGTTCGTCGGGCTGCTCGGGCCCAACGGCGCCGGCAAGACCACGATGATCAAGATGCTCACGGGGCTGGTGCGCCCGGACGGCGGGAGCATCCGCTACTTCGGGCGGGACTTCGCGAAGGAGCCGCTCGCGGCGCGCCGGCGCATCGGCGTCGTCCACCAGATCAGCAACCTCGACCGCGACCTGACCGCCCGCGAGTGCCTCACGCTGCACGCGATCCTGCACGGCCTGCACGGCGCCGAGCGCCGCGCGCGGATCGACGAGGCGCTGCGCTTCGCCGGCCTCGAGGCGGCCGCCGACCGGCCGGTGCGGACCTTCTCCGGCGGCATGGCCCGGCGGCTGGTCATCGTCCGCGCGCTGGTGCACCGGCCGGATGTCCTCTTCCTCGACGAGCCCACCGTCGGGCTCGACCCGCAGATCCGTCGCGACCTGTGGGACCTGATCGTGCGCGTCAACCAGCTGCGGCGCACCGCGATCCTGCTGACCACCCACTACATCGAGGAGGCGCAGCGGCTGTGCGCGCGGGTGCTGATCCTCGACCGGGGCCGGCTCGTCGCCGCGGGGGCGCCGGAGCGCCTGCTGCGCACCGTGGGGCGCCACGTCCTCGAGGTCGTGCGCGAGGACGGCATCGAGGAGAGCTTCCACGAGACGCGCGAGGAGGCGCTCGCGCGGCTCGCGACGTGCACGGGCTCCTGCCGGGTGCGCGAGGCGACGCTCGAGGACGTCTTCCTGAAGCTGACCGGGCGGCGGTTGGAGCGCTAGGGGAAGGGACGCCGGTGCTCGACGGGGTGCGCGCGGTGCTCTACCGGGAGACGAAGGTCTACGCGAAGCACGCCCGCAAGCAGCTCCTCGCCTCCGCCGTCTCGCCGGCGCTCTTCCTCGTCGCCTTCGGGTGGGGCTTCGGGCGGGGGACGACGATGGAGGGCGTGCCCTACCTCTCCTTCCTCGTCCCCGGCCTCGTCGCGATGACCAGCCTCACCCAGAGCTACGCCATCGCGCAGGAGCTGAACATCGCGCGCTTCTATTTCCACGTCTTCGACGAGTTCCTCATCGCGCCGGTGGCCCCCGCGCAGGTCGTCCTCGGCGAAGCGCTCTTCGGCATGCTGCGCGGGCTGGCCGCCGCGGCGCTGGTGTCGCTGCTGGCGCTGCCCTTCGGCGCGGCGGCTGCGCCCTCCCCCGCCCTGCTCGCCGCGCTGGCGCTGCACTGCTTCACGTTCGCGGCGCTCGGCGTCGCGCTGGCGATGCTCGTCGAGGACCACGCCGGCCAGGCGGCGGTGACGAACTTCGTCATCACGCCGATGATCTTCCTCGGCGGGACGTTCTTCACGATCGAGCGCCTGCCGCCGCCGCTGCAGGCCGTGGTCGCGGCGCTGCCGCTCTCGCACTCCGTGCGCGCGATCCGCGACGCCTGGCTCGGCCGCGGGGTCGACCCGGCGCGGCTGGCGCTGCTCGCCCTGTTCGCCGCCGCGGCCTTCGCGCTCGCCCTCCGGGCGGTGCGGCGCGTCGAGGCCTGAGCCCCAATCCGCGCGCCCGCGGATCAGGAAAGCAGGCGTCGTCAACGTCCAACGCCGTCCCCGTCGTCCAAGACCTGTCAACACGCGCGCTGCCCTGCTGGATCCGCGCGCACGCGCGGATCGTGCGTGTTGACAGCGGCGCGGCCGCGCCACAGATTGCCATCCAAAGGAGGAATGGCCATGGGCTACACCATCGTCGCGCTGAAGGACAAGATCCTCGAGATGTACCCGGAGCTGGACCAGCACGGGGTCACGGTGGGCCTCGTGTTCGACGCCGCCAAGGACGCCTACGTGGTGAAGATGGAGCGGGACCACCACGTGCTGACGACGCACCTGGAGCGCACGGACGCCGACGACTGCATGAACGGCATCAAGTGCGTGTCGCTCGGCATCCAGGTCGAGCAGTTCATCAAGAACTTCGCGCTGCGCGAGGGCCTCTAGCGGGGCGGGCCCGCGACGGGCCCGCCCCCGCACCGCTACAGCCGCTTCTGGAACTCGTGCTCCGGCCAGAAGCCGCGCTCGGCCAGCGCGTTCATCAGGTTCTTGCGCGCGATGATGCCGACCAGCTTGCGCTTCGAGACGACCGGCAGCACCGAGAGGCTCTGGCCGTTGCCGAGGAACAGGTCGATGACGTCCGTCAGCGGCGAGTCAGGCGCAACGCTCACCGGGTGCCCGCAGGCGCCGTGCTCGGCGTGCCCGCAGGTCATGAGCGACTCGGCGCTGAACTCGTGCACCGTCCGGCCCTCCTTGATCGCAGCCAGCACGTCGTACTCCGAGACGATCCCCTCGACCTCCAGGGAGTCGCTCACCACCGGCAGCCCCGGGTAGGGGCCCGTCAGCTTCTCGATCAGCTCGGCACCCGCCATCTTCGCCGGCAGGCTCACCCGCGGGTGCATCACGTCGCGCGCGCACAGATCCTTCATCTCCGTCTCCTTTCCCGCCGCGCCTCATCCGACACGGCCTCACCGTCATCGGCGCCGCCAACCGCTCCGGGGCGCCCCTGATCCGGCAAGGTAGGCCGGGCGCCGCAAATTCACATGGGGTGATTGCCTGAGGCGAAATCCTTGAAAAATGGGGTGAAAACCGACTCGTGGCGGACCGGCGCGCGCGCTAATCTTTCTCCCGTCGGAACGATGATTCGAGGTCGCTCCGGCGCGGAGTGCACACGAGGCTGGTTGCGAGAGGAGGACGCCGGTGAAGATGGTTGGGAACTCGTTCCACTTTCCCGAGACAAACGACAGCGACGTGCGGGACCCGTTCTCCGGGCTGCCGGTGGCGGTGCATGTCATGACCGAGGACGGCCGGATCGTCATGGCCAACAAGGCCTTCCAGCGGCTCTTCGGGGCGAAGCGGGACGAGGTGATCGGCAAGCACGTGGCGGTCCTCAACAACGATTCCGTCGCGGCCAACCTGCGCCTGCTCGACCGGATGCGCTCGGAGATCGGCTCGGCCGGCTATTGGCGCGGGACCATCGTGAACCGGCGCTTCGACGGCACGCTCTTCTCGGCGCGCGCCGACGTGCGCCCCTTCGGCGCGGAAGGCCGCCGCTACCTCGTCTGCTTCCAGGAGCAGCTGCTTTCGGAGCACGAGGTGCGGGTCCCGTGCCGCGCGCCCGCCTTCGCCGCGGTACCGGCATGATCACGATCCATTAGCCCCCCCCGCGCGTGAGGCGGTCCCGCGGGCGCAGCAGCGCCCGTGGGGCCGCCTCGAGCGCGATGATGCGCATCCCTCCCTGAGCCTTCGCGGACCGCCAATTGAGGTCAACACCGCATACCCTCCTGAGCTGCGCCGCGTTACCATTTTGATTGGAATTGGGCAGGGCTGGCCCCCGGGGAGTTTGACGGTCCCTCATGGTGCGGCTACGATGAATGAGACCAACGCCCACCGCGGCGGTCCCGCGGCGGGAGGAAGGGGGACGGTGCCGCCCACGTCCATGACGTCCTGCCGGCGACGCGTGGTGATCGCGGAGGACCACACGATCGTCCGCGAGGGACTCCGCGCGCTGCTCTCCGGCTGCCCGGACTTCGAGGTGGTCGGGGAGGCCGGCGACGGCCTGGAGGCGGTGCGACTGGCCACGCGGCTGCAGCCGGACCTCGTCCTCATCGACCTCGCGATGCCCCGGATGACGGGCCTCGAGGCGATCCGGGAGATCACCTCGAGCTGCCCCCGCACGCGCATCGTGGCGCTGACGATGCGCACCGACGAGACCGCGTTCCTCGGGGCCATGCGCGGCGGCGCCAAGGGCTACATCCTCAAGGACACCTGTTGCCCCGACCTGCTGGCGGCGCTGCGGGAAGTCATGCTCGGCAAGACGTACCTCAGCCCCCAGCTCCCCGAGGCGCTCCTCGAGGCCTACGCCGCCGGCAAGCGCGAGGGGCGGACGGCGGACGAGACCAAGGGCGTCTGGGAGAGCCTCACGGCGCGCGAGCGCCAGGTCCTGAAGATGGTCGCCGAGGGCGGGACGAACCGCACGATCGCCGCCGCGCTGTGCATCAGCGCCAAGACGGTCGATCGCCACCGGACCTCCGTGATGAGCAAGCTGGGCCTGCACTCCACGTCGGCCCTGACGCTCTACGCGGTCAAGCAGGGCCTCGTGCAGCAGGACTAGGCGGCCCGGCCGCCCGGCGCGAAGGTCATCGTCACGAGGGTGCCCCGGTCCGGGGCGCTGCGCACTTCCATCGCCCCGCCGAGGTTCTCCATCCGCTGTCGAATGCGCGAAAGGCCCCCTCCGACGCCCGCCGCGGCCGGCTCGAAGCCGCGTCCGCGGTCCCGGACGGCGACCCGCAGCCTGCCCCCTGGCGCCCGCATGATGCGCACGTCTGCCTCCCGGGCGCCGGCGTGCCTCACCACGTTTCGCAGCAACTCGCGCACGGACTCGAAGACCAGCCGCCGCACCCTCTCGTCCGCGATCTCCGCCTCCCGGCTCTCCTCGATGTGGACGGCCAGCCCGTGCTCCTCGCGGAGGCGCTGCTTGAGCCAGGCGAGCGCGGTGCCGAGGCCGGCAGCGAAGAGCGCGGGGGGGCAGAGGTCGGCCGCGAGCGAGCGCGAGGCCTTGAGCGCGGCGGCGATCCCCGCCTCCACGGTGTCGAGCTCCGGCGCTCCGTCCCCCTCCCCGCCGCGGAGCTGGACGACGCCGAGGGCGAGCTTCGCGCCCACCAGCAGCTGCTGGAGATTGTCGTGGAGGTACTCCGCGAGGTGCCGGCGCTCGCGCTGCTCGAGGTTCGCGAGATCGGCCGTGAGCGCGCGCAGCTGCTCCGTGCGCTCTTCGACGCGCCGCTCCAGCTCCGCGTTGGCGCGCGCGACCGCGTCCATCGCCCGCCGGCGCTCCAGCGCCACCGCCACGAGGTCCGTGACCGCCTTCATCAGCGCCAGGTCCTCCGCCCCGAAGCGCTCCCGCGTGCGCGAGCCGAACGAGAGCGTGCCGATGACCTCGCCGCCGGCGCCGCGGATCGGGTGGCAGGCGTAGGCGCGGATCCCCCAGGAGCCCACGAGCGCCGTGCGCTCGTCCGGGTTCTCGGGGATGTTCTCGGCGACGATGCGCTCGCCGTCGCGCGCGACGCAGCCGCAAACCGCCGTCCCGTAGTCCAGCCAGGACACGGAGGCGGCCCGCGCCCGCGAGACGCCGGCGTAGCCGTTGAGCCGCAGCCGCCCGCTGGCCGGGTCGGCGAGGAAGTTGAAGAAGACCTGGCAGCCGAGGTGCGAAAGGGCCTGCGCGCACAGCCCCTGCACCGCCGCCTCCGGATCGGGCGCGGCGAGCAGCCTGCCGGCGGTCGCCGCGAGCAGCTCGTAGCGCCCCACCGCCCGGTCGAGGGCGGCCTCCGCGCGCTTGCGGCCGCTGATGTCCATGATCGTGCTCGCGAAGCGGTCGCCCCCCGCCGGGAACGTCGTGATCGACTGGTAGCGGCCGGTGTACCGGGCGTACGTCTCGAAGATGAGCGGTTGCTGGGTCTCGACGACGCGCGCAAAGCGGGGCAGGTACTCAGGGATGGCGTCCGGGAAGACCTCGCCCGCGCGCCGCCCCACCACCTGCTCCGGGGCGACTCCGGTGTGGCGCGCGTAGGCCTCGTTCACTTCGAGGATGCGCCAGTCGACCGGCACGCCGGCGCCGTCGCGGACCAGCTCGTAGAGCGCGAAGCCCTCCGCCATGTTCTGGAAGAGGAGGCGATACTTCTCGTCGCCGTCGGGGCGGGCGTCGACTGCCGGCGCGCGCTCGCCAATGCGGAACGCCGGGACGGCGCCGCTGCTCGTCCCCGGCATCAGCCCCGCTCCGTGCGCCTCCATCTCCGCCTCTCGAGGACCCGACGTGTCCGTCATGTCTCCCCGCACGGCATCATCCGCGCCGCCGGAAGCGAAGGCCATTGGGTGATCGCCCCATGGCGCGCGGCTGTTGCCAACACGATTTTGGAGCAAGGCCGGGGGGATGGCAAGGACGACAGGACGGCGGACACAAGGAGGAGACCATGGCGACGACAACGATGACAGGCAAGGAGATCCGCGCCGATCTCGTGAAGCGGATGCAGTACTGGCAGGCGATCGAGCGAAAGTCGGTGGCCAGTGCCGGGTCGGTGCTGGAGAAGACGAACCACCCGCTGCTGCGGCTGGTGATGGAGGTCATCCGCCAGGACTCGCAGCTGCACGAGCGGGTCCAGCAGTTCATCATCGACGCGGTGGAGCGCCAGCCGGTCGCGCTCAAGCCCGAGGACATGGGCGACATCTCCGCGCTGCTGGACGCGCACCTGCGGCTGGAAGACCAGATGGCGGACGCCGTGAACGCGACCATCGAGCACCTGCGCGGCCACAAGATGCTCGTCGAGGAGTACCTCCTGGACTTCCTGGTGCAGGACGAGCGCAAGCACGCGACGATGCTGCGGGCGCTCGACAAGGTCAAGCGCGGGCTCTACCCGTACGCCTAGCGGCGGCGACCGCGCGTCAGGGCCGCGGCGCCGGCGGGCCGACCTGCGCCGCGAGCGCCTCGATGCGCCCCGGCAGTGCCGGATCGCGCAGCGGCGCCACCCCCTGCAGGACCTCCTGGACCGTGAAATCGGGGCCGAGCAGGATGCTCGTCGGCGTCTCCCGCACGAAGAAACTGCGGCCCGCCGCACCAGTCCGGTCGACGAGGACCCGCTGGCCGGCGCTGCAGTTCTTCAGCAGCCCCGCGTACCCGTTGCGCGCCAGCGCCTCGGGAACCTCCATGCACACGGAGAGCACCGCCAGCCGCGCGGTCCCCACCCGCTGGAAGAGCGCCTCGAAGGCGTTGACGGGCTCGAAGCAGGTGTCCGCGTAACACGAGATGAACGACAGCAGGACCGCGCGGCCGCGGAAGTCGCTCAGGCTCACCGGGCGCCCGGCCGTGTCGGGCAGCGTGAAGTCGGGCGGGGCGGCGCCCTGCACCAGCGGCCGGTACGTGTCCTGGGCGACCGCCAGCGCGGGCGCGGCCAGCACCGTGACAACAAGCAGCGCCGCGACCGCGCGGCCGGCGCCTCCCCATCGGCGTGCTTCGTCGGTCTTCATCGTTCGCCTCCTTCGTTCGCCATTCCGCGGCCGGAAGCCCGCGCCGCGCTAGTCCCACCCCGCCAGCACCGTCGAGCGCGCCCGGTCGTAGGGGTGACGCGCCAGCAGTTCGGCCAACGGGAGCTTCTCGTCGCCGTCGCGCATGGCGTGCAGCAGCACGACCGCGGCCCAGTAGTCCTGCGCGTAGCCGGTGCCCTCGAGCTGCACCGGCACGCCGCGGGCGTTCACGCGGTGGCAGGCGGCGCAGGTCACGGGCCCCGCGTAGACGCCGTCGGGACTGAACTGCAGCGCCTGCTCGTGGGTCGTGAGGTCGACGCTGCGGTCGGGGCCATCGAACCGCACGGGGTAAAGCCCGTGGACCGACTCGTGGCAGCTCTGGCAGGCGAGCGCCCCGTGCGCCTTCGAGTACCGGTAGAGCGCGTACTTGCGCGGCTGGTCGACGGGGAAGTACCGGCCGCCGGCGCTCTCGACGAACGGCGGCAGGTGGCAGTCCGCGCAGTGCGGCTCTGCCGGCGAGAGCCACCAGTCGCTCCCGCCGGAGACGGCCTCGTAGGGGACGGGCTCGCCCTCGGCCGCGTTCCAGGGCAGCAGCGCCGCCGCCCCCGCGGCGTCCCTGGCGGCCCGCACGAGCGTCGCGCCGGCGTGCCGCTCGTAGTGCGCGCGCAGGGGCTCGCCTTCGGCGCCCACCACCGGGTCGGCGAGGGTGCGACGGAAACGCGACTCGTCGCCGCCGGCCAGCGCGCCGACGAGCGCCGCGACTGGTCCGTCCCGCAGGGTCGCGCCCCGCTGGGCCGCGGCGTCCTCGAGGTCGTCGGCCCGATACAGCGCCTGCGCCAGCGGCGAGTGGCAGTTGGTGCAGTACAGGCCGCGCAGCTCGGTGACGCTCGCGCCGCTCTCGTCCTTGAGGCTCACCTCGCGCAGGTACCACTTCCCCAGCGGGTTGAGGAAGAAGGGAGGGCGCGCCTGGGGATTGGCGTGCGCGTCCCGGCGCAGGTAGCAGCCGCCGCCGCCCGCGCGAACGTCGCCGTCGCTGAACCGCGGGTTGCCCGCGGCGTCGATCACCCGGTACGGGTTCGCCGCGAGGTCGTTCATCGCCTCGGGCTGCCAGTGGGTCGGGTGGCAGGCCTGACAGCTCTGCGTCCTGCCCGCCCGGTCCGGCATGGGGATGTCCAGCGCGTGGGTCATGTGGATCGCCTCGGTCAGCGGCCGCGCCTTCACCGCGGGGTAGCCGGTCGCCCGCGGACGCGGCTCCTCCAGGTTCCCCGAGATATTGTCGCCGTGGCAGTCGGCGCAGTTGACCGGGCCCACGGCGCCCAGCCTGTCCGAGGATGCCGCGGCGTCGTACGCCCGGAGAAAAGCGGTGCCGTGATGGCGGTCGTGCAGCTCCAGGACGTTGATCGCCGCCTGGTACTGCCGCGCCATGAACTCCGAGACGTCCGGATAGCCCGCCTTCCAGTAGGCGTATTCCCGGTCGAAGAGCGAGAGCCCCTCGCCGCGCGAGCGCGCCGCGGCGGGGCCGGCCCCGGCGTGGCAGAGGTAGCACTCCGGGAAGTCGACGGGGTTGGTCCCGAAGAAGGAGACGGGCCGGCCCCCCGAGGGCACCGGCGCGCCGTCGGCGCCCACGAGGCTCACCACCGAGCGCTGGTAGGGCTGGAAGTCGCGCTCGGTGACGCTGCGGATGCTGCCCCGGCGGCGCGAGTCGTTGAACGCGGTCAGCGGCAGCCCCAGCGCGTCCCAGAGGTTGGCGGCCGTGAGCGTCAGGCGCACGTTGCGCACGGAGGGGAGGAGCGAGTCCGTGAAGACGACGTTGCCCCCGGCGTCGCCCGCGTACGCGAGGCGGCCGCCGGCGAGGCTCATTCCCGAGGGGCCGGCGTCGACCGGCACCTGGAGCTGGACGCCGATGCGCTTGCGGGCCTCGGGGCGCCAGTCCGGCGGCAGCGTCCCGGCGAGGTCCCGGTAGATGAACAGGTGCGACCAGACGTAGTTGGCCATCGAGTCGCCGGGATTCCCCGCCCCGCCGTTGCCGTCCACGTCCTTTGCCGCGCCCCAGTAGCGCATCTTGTTGCCCTCGCTGTAGCTGTTGTCGGCCACGGCGTAGGCCAGCCCAAGCCCGTCCGCGGGCGTGAGCAGCCGCGGCAGGCCGCCGTCGCGCGCGGTGCGCAGCGCCTGCGCCTGCACGCTGTTGTAGGGGGGGATGATGCAGCAGTACGAGATGTCGAAGCCCACGCAGTGCATCCCCAGCTCGTAGTTGACGAAGATCGCGAACTCCCCCTGCGGGTCGTACGCCGGCGCTCCGGCGGCCGAAGTCACCGGCGCGAGGCGGCCGAGGGCGAACGGCGGGCCGGCGTCGGCGGACGTACCTGCGGGCGCGCCCGCGGGCGGACCGGCGGACACGCCGCCGGCCGCCAGGAGCGCCGCGAGCCATGCGGCCGCGATCGCGCCGCGCCCCGCCAGCCGCGCGCTCATCGGCGTCATGCTCACTTTCCGAAGGGACAGACCGGGAAGCGGCAGACCTCGCAGCGCAGGCACAGCCCGCCGTGGCCGAGCGCCGCCAGCTCCCGGCGGCCGATGCGCTCGCCGGCGAGCAGGCGCGGCAGCAGCAGGTCGAAGACCGTCGCCTCGTGGGCGAGCGCGCACGCGGGCAGCCCGACGAACGGCACCTCGCCGCCGTCCCAGGGCACGTAGGCGATCTGGCACATCGAGCCGGGGAGCGCGGCGGCGCCGTAGGAGACCCCGCGCGCTCCGAGGCGCGCCGCCGCGAAACGCGTCCGGTCGTCAGGGTCCACGGACATCCCGGCGGTCGCCACGAGCAGGTTCGCCCCCGCCTCGAGCAGCGCCCGCAGCGCCGCGGCGATCTCGCCCTCGTCGTCGGCTACGACCCGAACGCCCGCGATCTCCCCGCCGAGGGCCTCGGCCTTGCGGGCGAGCAGCGGCCCGAACCCGTCCTTGACGAGGCCGTGCGCGACCTCGCTCCCCGTGACGACGACGCCGACGCGCGGGCGCGCCAGCGCGAGCACGCGCACGACGCCGCCGCCCGCCGCGCGCACGGCCTCGCGCACCACCGACTCGCTCACCGCGAGCGGGATCGCGCGCGTCCCGGCCACCCGCTCGCCGCGCCGAACCCGGGTGCCGTCGTGCAGCGTCGCGCACATGACCTCGCCCAGCAGGTTGAACGCCAGCAGGGCCTCGCGGTCCACGGTGAGCATGCCGTCGCGCGCAGCGACGAGGTCGATCCTCCCTTCGCGTGCGGGCCCGGCCCGCTCCACGCCCTCGCCGGCGAGGGCACCGGCGAGCGCCTCCGCGGCCGCGTCCTCGTGCAGGTCGCCGTCGGCCAGCTCCAGGACGTACAGGTACTCCTTCCCGCAGCGGCGCAGCCGCGCGACGTCGGTCTCGCGCACGATGTGCCCGCGCGCGAACGCCCGGCCCTTGGAGACGCCCGGCACGATCTCGGTCACGTCGTGGGCCAGTGCCAGCCCGACGGCGCGGTCCACGGGGACCGTCCGCACGCGGCTGCCGCCCGGGAGCGTGCCCTCACGCATGGGCGCCTCGCGCGCGGGCGGGGGCCGCGGCGGCGCACGCGAGCTGCGCGCACGCCGCCTCGTAGTCCTCCCAGCGGTCCATGTCGAAGAGCACGCCCGGGTCCTCGACCGGGCACTCGCGGACCTCCCCCATGTGCGCGTCGCGCACGCCGCGCATGGTGGCCCCGGCGAGGACCTCCCGCAGGAACGACGCGGGGAAGACCACGGGGTGCCCGCGTCGGCCGCGGTGCGCGGGGATGTGAATGCACTCCGGGCGCGCGCGGTGCGCGGCCGCCAGCGCGCGCACGCTCTCCGCCGCCACGAGCGGGTGGTCGGCGAGCGCGACGAGCACGCCGGTCGCGCCCGCCTCGACCGCGCAGAGGCCGGAGCGCACCGAGTCGGCCATCTCGCCGCCGGCGGCCGGGTTGACCGCCACCGTCACGGCGAAGCCGTCGAGCGCCGCCCGCGCGTCGATGCCCGGCGCGAGCACGACCACCGTCTGGGCGAGGCCGGCGGCGCCGAGGGTCTCGAGGCAGCGGCTGAGCACGGGCCGCCCGCCGAGAGGCAGCAGCTGCTTGAGCCGCCCCTCACCCATCCGGCGCGAGGATCCCGCCGCCAGGAGCAGCCCCACCAGGCGCGATTCCATGTCCCCTCCTGATCCGTATCAACTGGGCGACGATGCTCACCGCGATCTCCTCGGGGGTGACCGAGCCGATCGCGACCCCGGCCGGCGTGGCGACCCGCGCGCACTGCTCGGGCTCGAACCCCTCCTCGAGCAGGTGGCGCAGCAGCAGCTCCTTCTTCGTGCGGCTGCCGACCAGCCCGACGTAGCGCGCCGGCGTGCGCAGTGCGGCGCGCACCGCCGTGAAGTCGTGCTGGTGCCCGCGCGTGGCCACGAGGATGAAGGCGCCGCGGTCCACCCCGAGCTTCTCCACGCTCTCGGCGAAGCCGCCGCACACGACCTCGTGCGCGTCCGGGACCCGCGCCGGGCTGGCGTACTCGGGCCGGTCGTCGACGATCGTCACGCGAAAGCCGGCGAAGCGCGCCGCCTGCGCGAGGGCCCGGCCGACGTGGCCGGCGCCGAGGACGATCAGGCGCGGCCGGGGCGCCAGCGGCTCGACGAAGACCGTGACGGCGCCGCCGCACACGAGGCTGCCGACGCCCTCGGAAAGATCGAAGGAGATGGTCCGCGGCACGCCGTCGAGGAGCGCCGCCCGCGCGCTCCTCACCACGTCGGCCTCCAGGCAGCCGCCGCCGAGGGTCCCGACGAGCGGCCCCTCTTCCGGGACCAGCAGCTTGGCGCCCGGCTTCTGCGGCGTGGAGCCCTGGCACTGCACGAGCGTCGCCAGCGCGACGGGCGTGCCGTCGCGCCGCAGCCGCACGATCTCCTCGAAGATGTCGCGATCGTTCTCCCGCACGTCGCCTCTTCAGCCCTTGCGCGCCTTGAGCACCGTCTGCGGCGCCAGCGGCAGGCTGCGCACGCGGATGCCGGTCGCGGCAAACAGCGCGTTGGCGACCGCCGGGGCCACCGGCGGCACGCCCGGCTCGCCGACGCCGCCGACCGGCCCGCCGCCCGGCACGAGGTGCACCTCGATCCGCGGCGCCTCCGCCATGCGCAGGACCGGGTAGTCGTCGAAGTTCGCGCTGCCCGTCCCCCCGCGCCTGAAGTCCACCGCCTCGAGCAGGGCGGCGCTCAGCCCCATGACGATGCCGCCCATCATCTGCGCGACGAGGGTGTCGGGGTTGACGACGATGCCGCTGTCGACCGCGCAGACGACGCGCTGCGCGCGCACCTGCCCCGTCTTGAGGTCCGCGGCGACCTCCGCGACCTGCGCCACCCGGCTGCCGAACGAGGTGAAGAAGGCGATCCCGCGGCCCGTCCCCGCCGGCAGCGGCTTGCCCCAGCCCGCCTTCCCGGCGGCGGTCTCGAGCACCCGGCGCGTCTGCGGGTGGTTCCCGAGCAGCGCGAGGCGGAAGTCCAGCGGGTCCTTGCCGGCGGCCGCGGCCGCCTCGTCCATGAAGCTCTCGAGCGTGAAGCCGTTGTGCGAGGCGCCCACCGAGCGCCAGAAGCCGACCGGCACCGGCGTGTCGACCCGCACGTACTCGAGGGTGAGGTTGGGGATCTCGTAGTCCATGTCCTCCAGCCCGTCCATCGCGGCGGGGTCGATGCCGTTCTTGACCTGGTCCGGGAAGACGCGCGCGAAGATCGACGGCACCGCGACCTTCTGGTGCAGGGCGGTCAGTCGCCCGCCGGCGTCCAGCGCGGCTCGCAGGCGGCACGAGTTCGCGGGCCGGTAGAAGTCGTAGCGGATGTCCTCCTCCCGCCGCCAGATCACCTTCACGGGCCGGCCCGATTTGACCGCGAGCGTGAGCGCCTCGGCGACGAAGTCCGTCTCGAAGCGCCGGCCGAAGCCGCCGCCGAGGAACGTCGTGTGCACCGAGACCTGCTCGGCGGGCAGCCCCGTGATCTTCGCCGCCAGCGCGCGGACGCCGGTCTGGTTCTGCGTCGGCGCCCAGACGTCGCACCGCCCGTCCTTGACCGCGGCCGTGCAGTTCATCGGCTCCATCGTCACGTGCGCCAGATACGGCAGGTGGTAGTCGGCCGCGACCGTCTTCGCGGCCGCCGACAGCGTCTTCGCGGCGTCCCCGTCCGAGCGCGCGATCACCCCGGAGCGCTCGAGGCTCGCGGCGAAGGTGCGCTGCAGGGCGCCGGTGTCCAGCTCCGGGTCGGCCGCGCCGCTCCAGGAGACCGCGAGCGCGTCCCGGCCCTTCCAGGCGGCCTCGAGGGTCTCGGCGACCACGGCGACCCCCCGGTCGGTCTCGTGGACGCCCACGACGCCCGGGACGAGCGCGGCGGCGGCCCGGTCGAAGCCCGCCGCCTTCGCGCCGAAGGCCGGGGGCCGCGCGAAGACGCCGTAGAGCATCCCGGGCGCGAAGCTGTCGATGCCGAAGCCGGCGGCGCCCTCGACCTTGGCGGCCGTGTCGGTGCGCGGGACGGCGGTGCCGATGTAGCGGAACTTCGCGGGGTCCTTGAGCGCCGGCTTTGCGGGGACCGGCATTCCCGCGGCTTTCGCAACCAGCTCGCCGTAGCCGGCCGAGCGCCCGCTGGCAGCGTGCGTGACCGTCCCGAGCGCCGCCGCGCACTCGCCGGCCGGGACGCCCCAGGATGCCGCCGCGGCCGCAACCAGCATCTCGCGGGCCGCGGCGCCGGCCTCGCGCAGCGGCTGGTACATGTGGCGCACGCTGCTGCTGCCGCCCGTGCCCTGCGTGTGCCAGACGGGGTCGATGTAGGCGTCCCCCGCCGGCGCCTCCAGGACGCGGACCCGCTTCCAGTCGGCCTCCAGCTCGTCGGCGACGACCATCGCCAGCGAGGTGAGGACCCCCTGTCCCATCTCGGACTTGTTGACGACGATCGTGACGTCCCCGCTCGGGGCGACCCGCAGCCACACGTTCGGCTGGAAATCGGCGGCGGCGTTCCCCGCCTCCTCGGCCGACGCCAGGCGCAGGCCGAGCGGTCCGCTGAGCACCACGATCGTCAGGCCGCTGCCCGTCAACTGCAGGAACTCGCGACGCGTGATGGCGGGGCTCATGGCCGCCCCCCCGCCGCCTTCTGCACGGCGCGCAGGATGCGCGGGTAGGTGCCGCACCGGCAGATGTTGCCGTTCATCGCGGCCACGATCTCCTCCACCGACGGCGCGGGACTCCCGGCGAGGAGGGAGGCGGCCTGCATGATCTGCCCGGGCTGGCAATAGCCGCACTGCGGGACCTCCTCGGCAATCCAGGCCTGCTTGAGGGGATGGCTCGCCGGCAACCCCTCGATCGTGGTGATCTGCTTGCCGGCGGCGCTGCCGGCCTCGATCTGGCAGGAGCGGACGGCCTTGCCGTCGAGGTGCACCGTGCAGGCGCCGCAGAGGCCCTCGCCGCAGCCGAACTTGGTCCCCGTCAGCTTCAGGTGCTCGCGCAGCACCCACAGCAGCGGCACCTCCGGCGCCGCATCGACCGTGTAGCGCCGACCATTGACGTCCAGGGATATCATCGTCGCCTCCTCTCGCCGGCCGGGCGCAGGCGCACCCTCCCATTCCCCGGTCCTGTCCCGGGACGGACAGGCCGGGAAGAGCACACTATTGGCGAAAGTAGGCTGGCCGCCGGTGCCCCACCATGGGGTGATCCGCCCATTTCCTTCCCAGAGCATTCGAGTCATGAATGGGGGAAACGCGAATTGGGGTCATCAACCCATGGACACGGGGCGCGATATCGCAAATCCTTTCAATCAGATTGGCCGTGTCGCCCGCTGGGCGGCGCGGGGGACGGCACTGTGGCTGGAGGGACGGGAGCGATGCGCAAGCCGCGAGCCTTCATCGTCGACGACGACCCGCAGGTGCGGACCGTCCTCGCGCGCTTCTTCTCGTTGCGCGGGTACGAGGCCCTCGCGTGCGAGGGTCCGGGGTCCGTCTGCCCCTCATCCGGGGGAGCGAAGCCGATGTGCGCCGGCGGCAGTCCCTGCAGCGACCTGCTCGTGACGGACGTGGACATGCCGGAGGAGAACGGCCTGGATTTCATCGAGCGACTCGCGACCGGCCGCTGCCGCCTCGATGCCGGGAACAGGGCCGTGATCTCGGGCGCGCTCGATGGCGACGGCGCCCAGCGCGCCCGCCGGCTCGGGTGCACGGTGTTCCTCAAGCCCTTCCGCCTCGGCGATCTCTCCGCCTGGTTGGCGGACTGCGAGGGCCGGATGGACCTGCGCCAGCCGCTCGCCACCCGCCGGCGGGAGCCGCGGCTGGCGGTCGGCCGCGCCGTCTCCTACCAGCTCGGGCCCGGGCTGCCGCTGCGCCAGGGGACGGCCCTGAACGTCAGCGCCTCCGGCCTCTGCTTCAGGGGAAACCACCCGCTCGCGGCGGGGCAGACGATCTACATCCACGAGAGCCACCTCCCCTCGGGCCAGGAGTCGACCGTGCAGTGGGTCAACGAGCTCGATGGCGGGGAGTTCGTCGCCGCCGTCGCGGCGGTCGGTCGCCCCGGCTCGCCGCGGGCGGAGCGCCCGGACGCCATGGACGCGCCCCAGGACGTCCTCGGCCGCCAGGCACCCGCCGGCTCCGCCCGCGCCTGGTGCGCCTGAAGGAGCCGCCGCGCGAAGGAGCACCGATGGGCCAGAACCTCGAGCTGATCATCGTCCGGGACTTCGCGGCGCCGCGCGAGGCGCTGTGGCAGGCCTGGACCGAGGCCGAGCGCGTGCGGCGCTGGTGGGGCTCGAGGCACTTCACCTCGCCCTTCAGCAGCATCGACCTGCGCGTGGGCGGCTCCTACCTGCACTGCATCCGCACCCCCGACGGCCGCGAGTACTGGAGCACGGGGGTGTACCGGGAATTCGTCCCGCCCGAGAAGCTGGTCCTCACCGACTCGTTCGCCGACGAGCGGGGAAACGTCGTCCCCGCCACGTACTACGGCCTGGGCGAGGACTTCCCGAGCGAACTGCTGGTCACGGTGACGTTCAAGGCGCGGGACCGGGACACGACGATGACGCTGCGCCACGCCGGCGTCCCGTCGAAGGGGATGCTCGAGCAGATGCGCGAGGGCTGGAACGGCTCCTTCGACAAGCTGGACGACCTGCTTGCGCGCCACTGAAGGCCGCGAAGGGAGGGGACGATGGACGAGAAGGCTTTGAAACCGGGGATGTTCAGCTGGTTCGAGCTGCTGACCAGCGACGTGGCGGCTGCGAAGAAGTTCTACGGCGCCCTGTTCGGCTGGACGACGAAGGACATGGACACGCCGAACACGCCGTACACGATCGTCTCCGCCAACGGCGAGGAGGTGGCCGGCATGATGCCGATCCCGCCGGCCGCCACGGGCATGCCGCCCGCATGGGGCGTCTACGTGACCGTGGCCGACGTCGACGCGACCGTGCGCCGGGTCGGCGAGCTGGGGGGTTCCACCGTGATGCCGCCGACCGACATCCCGGGGATGCTGCGCTTCGCGGTTGTCCGGGACCCCCAGGGCGCCACGTTCTCGGTCATCACCTACGCGAAGAAGTAGAACCGGCCCGGCGCCGCCTCCCGCGCGCTGGCGCGGCGGG
>DATDCY010000250.1 GCA_036524115.1 bacterium
CCGCGAGGGCTGCGCCTGAGAGGCCGGCGACGGCGGGCGCCCCGCGCCCGGTCGCGAGGAACGCCGCGCCGCCGGCCGCGGCCGCCGCCGTCGTCGCGAAGAAGACGACGCGCATCGGCGCCACCGGCAGCGCGGCGAGGCTGGAAGCCAGCGTCGCCTTCCCCGCCGCGAAGAGCGTCCCGCAGCAGGACGTGAGCACGTCGGGGCGCAGCGAGAGCAGGAAGGCCGCCTGCGCCGCCGCTCCCGCCAGCACCAGGGGCGCGAGCACCAGCAGGAAGAGGTACTTCGCGCGCACCAGCGGGTAGTCCTCGGCACGGTTGTCCACCGCGTTCACCACGAGCCAGACCCCGCCCAGCAGGAAGTCCGCGACCATCAGCCCGAGCGCCGGGTAGCCCCACGCGTTCGCGTTCAGCGTTCCGGCCGCGCACATCGCCCCCACGAGCAGGCCGGACAGGGCGTCGGCCGCATTCACGAAGAGAAAGAGCCCGAGAAGCTGGAGACCGAAGGCGAAGGCGAGCAGCGTGGAGACGAGGTACGTGCGCCGCTCGAGGGCCAGCTGCCGCTCGCTGCCGCTGCGGACGTCCCAGCCGCGCAGGACGCCGATCGCGAACCACGCGCCGCCGCCCACGCAAAGCGCCGTCAGGGCGGCGGCGACCAGCTGCGTCAGGACGGCGGGGTGGAGGATCACGCGCCGGGCGCCTCGAGGCGGCCGTCGCGCATGGCGACGACCCGGTCCGCGACCGGCGATTCGAAGACCAGCGGGTCGTGGCTCGCGATGATGAAGCGCCGCCCCTCGCCCTTGAGCCGGGCGACGACGTCCATGAACTCCCGCGAGAGCCGCGTGTCCAGGTGGGCGGTCGGCTCGTCCGCGATGACGATCGGCGGGTCGTTGACGAGCGCCCGTGCGATCGCCACCCGCTGCGCCTCCCCGCCCGAGAGCCACTCGACGCGCGCGCCGGCGCGCCCGGCGAGGTCCAGGCGCGCAAGCAGCTCGAGCGCCCGCTCCCGCAGCCGCGCCCGCGGGACGCCGAGCGGGTAGGCGGGGAGCATCACGTTCTCCAGGACGTCGATCCCCCGCACCAGGTGCAGCTGCTGGAAGACGAACCCGAACGTCGCCCGGCGCACCGCCGTGAGGAACCGCTCCGGCAGCCCCGAGACCTCCCGGCCGTCGAGGCTGATCCGCCCCGCAGTCGGCCGCGCCATGCAGCCGACCAGGGAGAGCAGCGTCGTCTTGCCCGAGCCGCTCGGCCCCCTGAGCACGGTGACGCCGTCGGCCGCGAGCGAGAGGCTCACGCCGTCGAGGGCGACGAACTCGTTGGCGCCCCCCTCGTTGAACACCTTGCGGACCTCGCGCACCTCGATCATCGCCACCTCATGACACACCATCCCCTGCGTCCCCCTTTGGCAAGGGGAACATCTGCGTCACACACAACCATCGGTGTTGCCTGTCAACAAGCCTCCAATGCCTTGCGGGCCCCTGGCCCGCGCTACGACCGCATGACCGCGTCCGGGTCCACCGTCGCCGCCCGCCAGGCGGGGAGCACGGTCGCCGCCGCGTAGGGGAGCACGGTCAGCACCAGCAGCGTGGCGACTTCGTAGGGGTCGATCGCCGGCACGAGCCGGAAGTCGGGGTAGAGCACGGACCAGCCCTTCATCACCCGCGCAAAGAGCGTCCCCGAGAGGAAGAACACGTGCGCGTAGGCCAGCAGCGTGCCGGTGAGGAAGGCCGTGACGGACACCGCCGCGCCCTCCCACGCCTTGAGCAGGATGACGTCCGCGGTCTCCCACCCCACGGCCTTGAGGATGCCGATCTCGCGGCGCTCCTCCGCCGGCAGGCCCGACGCCCGGTCCCAGGCGAAGATGACGAACGCAAAGAGCGCCCCGGCGAGCAGCACCGTGACCATCCCGCCGCGCCAGCCGAAGACGGCGTCGTAGGTCCGCTGCACCTGTTCCCGAATGACGCTGCGCGTGTCGGGCAGGTCCCGGGCGATCTTGGCGGCCACGGTCTCGCGCTCGCGCGCGTTCGGCACGGTGAGGACGATGTCGGTGGCGCTCCCCGAAGGGATGCCCGTGATCGCCCGGAAGTCCGCCTCGGCGAGCAGGAGCAGGTCGGCGGCGACCAGCTCCGATTCGGCCTCGAGGATCCAGGCGACGGTGAGGGTGCGGGTGGAGCCGTCGTGGGCGCGCAGCGACAGCGGCCGGCCGACCGCCGTCCCCTTCAGGCGCGCCGCGGCGGCGCCGAGGACGACCGTCCCCTCCTGCGGCGCCCCCTGCCCCGGCACCATGAGGGTGAACGTCGCCTGGCGCGCAGGGTCGTAGTGGTAACCCCAGAGGCGGGGACGCGCCGCGCTCACGCCGCGCACGCCCCGCAGCCGCTCCGCGTAGGCCGCGGGCACCAGGTCCATCCGGCCCGCCACGAGGCGCTGGACGACCACGTCCGGGGCCTCCGCGAGCACGAGCGCCGCCTCGCGCCGCAGGGCGGAGAGCAGGAACATCGCCGAGGCCACCAGGAAGACGACGGCGGTGTAGACGGCGAGCAGAGCGAGGTTCTTCCCGCGCCGGCGCAGCAGCGACGCGAGCGCGAAGTCGAGGACGTTGCGCTGCCGTTCAGCCCAGACGCCCACGGCTACCTCCGGAGCGACTCGCGCGGCCCGGCCAGCGAGCCGGCCGGGAAGTGCTCGAGGGAGAGGGGGTGCTCCTGCAGCGGCGCGTGCACGTCGGCGAGCGCGAGATGCCGGGTGTAGGCGGCGTCCGTGAAGAGGCACAGGTCGGTGAGGCCGAGCGCCTTCACGGTCGCCGCCCGGCGCGCCACCGCCGGCCGCGCCGCCGCGGCGGCCCGCCAGGCGTGCAGAAGGCACACAACGAGCAGCGCCGCCATGACGGCGACGGCGCCGAGGAAGACGGACGACTTTCGCACGCGGATTACTCCAGCAGGGCCGGCAGCTCCGCGGCCGCGTCCCCGAAGGCCACGATCCTGCTGCCGCCGTGGTCGCGCAGGAACTCCTCGGCGTCGGCGCGCCGCGCAAACGGGATGAACTCCTTTCCCATCGGCCCGTAGACGTCGCTGCCGATCACATAGAACGCCGACTTCGCGTCGACCGGCTCGAGCGCATAGTAGTCCGTCACGAAAACCGCCGCGACGTCGCGCTGGGCCCGCCGGCCGCCGAACGACCTCATGTCGAGCCAGTACCGGAAGAGATCCTTGGCGCCGTCGAAGACCTCGCGCCCGCCGTCGGCGAAGACCAGCTCCGCGACCCAGTCCGGGTACTTGTAGACGAGCATGCCGCAGACCGGGCACTTCTCGCCCCTGCCGGGCCTGACGAAGCCGGTGGCGGGCTGCTGTGCGCCCGCCGCGGCGGCCACCGCGAGCGCCAGCGCACCCGTGACGGCCGCCACCTTCGCTCGAAGGGCCGTCACTTGGCCGGCGCCGCCCCCATCGCCTTCTGCTCCGCGGCGGCCTTGCGCTTGGCGGCGCGCCGCTCCCGTATCATCTTCGTGTCCTCGTACATGTCCTGGTAGGCGCCCTTGACGGCCTCGTCGAAGCTCGCCAGCGCCCCCTCGTTCTCCTTGACGAACGCCTCGGCGGCCGCCTTGTCGCCAAAGGCCCACTTGGCGCGCTTGGTCATCACGCCCTGCTTCTTGCCCCCCACGACCCAGACCGCCTTTTCGGCGTCGAGGAGCTGCTTCGTGGTGTAGTCGGCGACCCAGATGGTCTTCGGCGCCTTGTCGAGGTTCACCGCCAGGTCCACCGCGGCGCAGTGGATGCTGCACGTCCCCTCGGTGCTCCCGTCATCATACTCGAGGTAGACGCGGCTGAAGTTCCACTTCTCGCGCTCCATGCCGCAGAACTTGCAGGCCTTGTGCTTCTCGATGTCCGCGTCCGCGGCGAGGGCCGCGCGCAGCGGCATGAGTACGAGCGCGATCACGAGCATGGATTTCCTGAGCATGGTTCGCCTCCTGTCCCTGTTGGCTGCCCTGCGGTGCGCGTGGCCCGCCGTCATGAGGACCGGCCGACCGCCCGTTGGATCTGCCTGCTCCCCATAATGTAGGACGCCGCGCCGCAGATTCAAGCGGGAATATCGGTGTAACTGATTAAAATTCCTCAGGACTCAGGCGCCGGCCGCAACGCCGTCCGCGACCGCGACATCTCCGCGCGGGCCGCGTCCGCTCCGCAGATCGAACCGCCAGCGCCACACCTGGTAGATGGCCGGGTAGACGAGCAGCTCCAGGAGGAACGACGTGAGGATGCCGCCGATCATCGGCGCCGCGATGCGCTTCATGGTGTCTGCGCCGGCCCCGACCGCCCACATGATCGGCACGAGCCCGATGAAGGTCGTCGTCACCGTCATGAACTTGGGCCGCAACCGCTGGACCGCCCCTTCCATGATCGCGGCCCGCAGCTCGTCGAGGGTGCGCAGGCGCCCCTCCTTCTTCGCCTGCTCGTACGCCAGGTCGAGGTACAGCAGCATGAACACGCCGGTCTCCGCGTCCACGCCGAGCAGCGCGATGAGCCCCACCCAGACCCCGACGCTCATGTTGTAGCCGAGGAAGTGCAGGAACCAGATCGCGCCGATGGCCGAGAACGGCACCGCCAGCAGCACGATGAGCGTCTTCGCCGCCGAGCGGGTGTTGAGATACAGCAGCAGCAGGATCAGCACGAGCGTCACCGGGATCACGACCGCGAGCCGCTCGCGCACGCGCGCCATCGCCTCGTACTGCCCGCTCCAGGTGAGCGCGTACCCGGGGGGCGTCCGCACCTTGCCGCGCAGCAGCGCGTCGGCCTCGCGCACGAACCCCTGCGGGTCCCGCCCGGCGAGGTCGACGTAGACGTAGCCGGTGAGCAGGCCGTCCTCGTTGCGGATCATCCCGGGCCCGCTCGTCACGCCGACGTCCGCCAGGTGCGCCAGCGGCACCTGCACGCGCCCCTCCCCGACCGGCACGAGGACCTCGCCGACCGAATCGACGTCGGCGCGGAAGTCCGGCAGGTAGCGCACGTTCACGCTGTAGCGCTCGCGCCCCTCGACCGTGGTCGTCACGCTCTCGCCGCCGACGGCCGCGGCCAGCACGTCCTGCGCCTCCTGCACCGACAGCCCGTAGCGCGCCAGCTCGCGGCGCTTCCAGGCGACGTCGAGGAAGAACCCGCCCGCGGTGCGCTCGGCGAAGACGCTGCGCGCGCCGCGCACCCCCCGCAGCACGCCCTCGGCCTCCGCCCCGAGCCGCTCGATCTCGCCGAGGTCGGAGCCGGAGATCTTCAGCCCCACGGGCGTGCGGATGCCGGTGGCGAGCATGTCGATGCGCCCCTTGATCGGCATCGTCCAGGCGTTCGAGAGGCCGGGGAGGCGCAGCGCCTCGTTCATCTCGGCGACGAGCTGCTCCTGGGAGATGGTGTCGGGCGTCACGTGCCGCAGCAGGGCCTTGAGCCACTCCGGCGCCCACGCGGAGTACCAGGTGTCCACCTTCCGCCACTGCGACTTCGGCTTGAGGGTGACCACCGTCTCGAGCATGGACAGCGGCGCCGGGTCGGTTGAGGTGCCGGCGCGCCCGGCCTTGCCCAACACCCGCTCGACCTCCGGGAAGGAGGCGATGATGCGGTCCGTCACCTGCAGCAGCCGCCCGGCCTCCGTGGCCGAGATCCCCGGCATCGTCGTCGGCATGTAGAAGAGCGAGCCCTCCTCGAGCGGCGGCATGAACTCGGAGCCCAGGCGCACGAACGCCGGGACGGTCGCGGCGACGAGCAGGAGCGCCCCGACGATGACGAGGCCGGCGTGCCTCAGCGTCCATGCCGCGACGGGGCCGTAGAGGCGCATCAGGAAGCGGCTCACCGGGTGGCTCTCCTCCTGCCGCACCTTCCCGACGAGCAGGGCGTTGGCCGCCCGCCGCAGCCAGGTCGGGCGGAAGGCGTAGGGCTCGGGGCGCGTCAGCAGCATCCGCAGCGCGGGATCGAGCGTGACCGCGAGCACGGCGGCCACCAGCATCGCGAGGGTCTTGGTGTAGGCGAGCGGCTTGAAGAGGCGCCCCTCCTGCGCTTCGAGGGCGAGCACCGGCAGGAAGGAGACGCCGATCACCAGCAGCGAGTAGAAGCTGGGGCCGGCGACCTGCGCGATCGCCCGCTGCACCACCAGCCGGTAGTCGCCGCGGCGCCCCCCGCGCTCCCACTCCTCGAGCTTCTTGTGCGTCTGCTCGACGACGACGATCGCCGCGTCGTCGAGCGCGCCGATCGCGATCGCGATGCCGCCGAGGCTCATGATGTTGGCGGTCAGGCCGAGGCCGCCGAAGGGGATGAAGGCGATCAGCACCGCCAGCGGGATGGTGACCACGGGGATGAGCGCGCTCGGCAGGTGCCAGAGAAAGAGCATGATGATCACCGAGATCGTGACGATGACCTCGACGATGGCGGAAGAGAGCGTGCCGATCGCCCGGTGGATGAGGTCGGAGCGGTCGTAGGCGGTGACGAGCCGCACGCCCGGCGGCAGCCCGGGAGTGATCTCGGCGAGCTTGCGCTTGACCCGCTCGATGACCTCGAGCGCGTTCTGTCCCTGGCGGACCACGACGATGCCGGAGACGACCTCGCCGTTCCCGTCCAGCTCGGCGATCCCGCGGCGCAGGTCCGGCCCCTGGACCACCTGGCCGACGTCAACCACGCGGATCGGCGAGCCCCGCTCGCTGGGCGCGACGACGATCTCCTCGAAGTCCTCGATCGTGCGGGCGTAGCCGCGGCCGCGCACCATGTACTCGGTGCCGCCGAACTCGATGAGCCGCGCCCCGGTCTCCGCGTTGCCGCCGCGCACCGCCTCCACGACGCGCTGGATCGGGATGCCGTAGGCGCGCAGCCGCACGGGGTCGACGTTGACCTGGTACTGCTTCTGGAAGCCGCCGACCGCGGCGACCTCGGCCACCCCCGGCACCGCCTTGAGGTGGTAGCGCAGGTACCAGTCCTGGAGCGAGCGCAGCTCGGCGAGGCTGCGCGTCCCCGTCTCGTCGACGAGCGCGTACTGGTAGACCCAGCCGAGACCGAGCGCGTCGGGGCCCAGCTCGGTCTTCACACCGGCGGGGAGCGAGGGGATGACCGTGGAGAGGTACTCGAGCGTCCGCGAGCGCGCCCAGTAGATATCGGTGCCGTCCTCGAAGATCACGTAGACGAAGGAGTAGCCGAAGTCGGAGAAGCCGCGCACCGCCCGCACGCCCGGCGCCCCGAGCATCGCGGTCACGATCGGGTAGGTGACCTGGTCCTCCACGAGGTCCGGCGAGCGGTCCCAGCGCGAGTAGACGATGACCTGCGTGTCGGAGAGGTCGGGGATGGCGTCCAGCGGCATCCGCTTGATCGACCAGATGCCGGCGAGCGCGGCCACCGCGACCGCGGCGAAGACGGCGAGCTTGTTGCGGACGGAGAACTCGACGATCCGCTCGATCATGGGCGTGAGCGGATCAGCGGCGCATCGGCTCGCCCGCCGGCGCTCCCGCCTCCGGCATGGCTGCCGTGCCCCCCTCCTGCATCGCGGCGGGCATGCCGTGGCGGGCCTCCCCCGGCGCCGCCGGCATCCCCCGCTGCGCCTCCTGGCGGGCGAGCGCCGCGGCGGGGTCCCGGTCGAACGCCTGCTTGCACTGCGCCGAGCAGAAGGAGAAGGCCGCGCCCTGGTAGGAGCTGACCAGGCCGGCGCGCGCGGCCTCGTCCGGGTCGACGTCCATCCCGCACACCGGGTCCTGCGCGTGGAACGCCTTCGCCGTCGCGGCAGGCGCCATCCCGGCCCGCGGTGCGCCGGCCGAGGACGGCTCGGCCGCGCCAAGCGCCCGCGCGGCCGCGGCCTTGGGGTCGCGGAGGAACGCCTCCTTGCACCGCGCGGAGCAGAAGAACCAACTGCTGCCCGCGTGCTCGCTGACCAGCCCCTGCGCACGGGCCTTCGTCTCGTCGACCTCCATGCCGCAGATGGGGTCGAGCGCCGCGCCTCCGACCGGGGTGCTTGCCGCGCGCATCCGGCTCTCCGAGTCGAGCAGGAAGTTGCCCGACGTGACCATCGTCTCGCCCTCCATCAGCCCGCCGGCGATCTCGACGAGTTCCCCGAGACGGCGCCCCGTGCGCACGGGGCGCGGGACGAACACGCCGGGGGTCTGCTCGACGAAGACGATCCGGCGCGTCCCCGAGTCGAGCACCGCGCTCTTGGGGACGAAGATCGCCGGCCCGACCTCGACGGGCAGTTCGACGTCCACCAGCATGTCCGGGCGCAGGACGAACCGGGGGTTGACGACGTCGAGGCGCACCTTGAGCGTCCGCGTCGTGGCGTCGAAACGGGGCGGCACAGCACTCACGACCGCGGCGAGGCGGCGGCCGGTGCCGGACTGCGTGACGACCGCGCGTGTGCCGGGTCTCAGGTACTCCTCCTGCCCCTCGAAGACGTCCGCGAGCACCCAGACGCTCCCAAGGTCGGCGATCGTGAACAGGTCCTCGCGCGCGTCGAAGGACTGCCCGAGCGAGACGTTGCGCGAAGTGACGATCCCGGCCGCCGGGGCCCGCATCTGCACCAGGTAGGACGGCTGGCGGGTCTTCGTGATCTCCTCGATCTGCTCGGCCGTCATGCCCAGGTTCATCAGCGCCTGGCGGCCGACGTCCACGTTGCGCCAGTATGTCGCGAGCTGCCCGCCGCCCTGCAGGGAGTCGTAGGGGTTCGTGCCGCCCTGCTGGATGGTCTGGTAGGTGTCGTACATCCGCAGGAAGTTCTGCTGCGGGATGAGGATCTCGCTCGTGTAGTACGCCCCGAGCACGGCCCCCTTCTCCACGAAACTGCCGGTCGTGGCGGTGCCCATCTCCCGGATGCGCCCCGACGTCGCCGCCGTTACCCGGAACAACCGCGTCTCGTCGGGAGTGACTGTGCCGACAAGCCGCAGCGTCGTCCGCCGGACCGCGGCCTGGACCGGCTCTCGCGCCACGCCGATGAGCTGCAGGCGGTCGGCGCGGACCGTCACCGCGCCCGGCGGCGCCGCCGCGGACGGGGACGCCCCTGGCGACGGCCCGTCCTCGTAGACCGGCTCGAGGGGCATCCCGCAGGCCGCGGTCCCGGGCCCCGGCGAGCGGAAGGAGGGGTTCATCGGGTCGACGTAGTAGAGGATGCGCCGCCCCCCCGGGCCGGCATGCCCGCCGCCGCGGCTGGCGAGCCACCCGGCCGCGAACGCCACCGGCAGCAGGACCGTGACCAGGATGACGAGCGTTCGCTGGCGCATGATGACCTAGTCTATCCCAGGCTCGCGTCCGCGGCGAGCAGGCAAAGAGCGAGGGCCGCACGGGCGGCCCTCGCTCGCCGACTCGGGCGGAACGCGCGGGCCCTAGTACTGGACCCCCTTGACGTAGGTGCGGACGATGGCCGGGTTGGCCAGGACGGTGTACGGCCGCATCATCTCGTTGTCCTCGTGGTCGATGATGTGGCAGTGCCAGACGTAGCCGTGGCCGCCGTTCGGGCTGAAGTCGTAGCCGATGGTGTTCGAGTTATCCAAGCCAGTGACCGGGTCCACGACGGGCGCCGTCGCCTTGGCGAAGCGCACGATGAAGCGCGTCACCATGCCCGGGGGCGCCATGACGGTGTCCTTCCACCCGATCTCCTGCGGGGCCGGGGCGACCGGCAGCCCGACGAGCGCCGTGGTTGCCACCGCCGGGGCCGGGAACTGCCAGCCGTAGATATTGGCCGGGTCGGGGTTCCCGCCGAGCACGCAGACGTTTGGAGCGAGCACGCCGCGGCCCGGCACGCCAAGGCCGCAGTTGTAGTCCAGCGGCGGGCCCGCGCCGAACACCGGCAGCGCGGAGGCAGCATAGGCGGCCGTGTAGGCGGTGGTGTAGGCCTTCACGTTGAGCCCCTGCCGGTTGAGGAGCTGGACCGCCACCAGGTGCGGGTGGATCGGGTGGGCGTCGGCCGTGAGGTTCACGATCTCCCACTCTTCAGTCTCGCCCTCGTGGGGCAGCTCGGAGTAGTAGGTCGTGTTCCACATCGTCGCCACCGGGGTGAAGTCGGTCCGCGCGACCTTGGTGCCGTCGTACTGCGTGTTGTTGACGAGGATCTCCACCGGCCCGCCGGGGAAGACGACCTCGTTGAGCGTCAGGCGGCGGGTCTTGTGGATGGTGACGCCCGCTGCGGGCGTCGTGCCCAAAGGGGTGGTCAGGCGCACGGATGCGGGCCGGATGGCCGGGGCCGGAAGCACCGCCGGGTTGAAGGTGTTATCCACGACGGGGGCGGCGGCCACGCGGAACTGCACGATGCGGCCGGTGGTCGAGGCCGATACCTGGGCGCCGCCCGGGAACGGCGCGGGGGCGTTGTTGGTCAGGATCAGCGTCTGGCCGGCGACGGTCGAGAAGTCGACGATGACCTCGTAGCGCTCGCCCGGCATGATCAGCAGCTTGTCATTGACCTTGGCGAGCGGGTTGATCTGCTGCGGGGTGTCGAGGTAGCCCTGGTCGTTGCCGATGACCCACATCGGCGGGCCCTGCACGCCGGTCGTCCTGTTCATGAAGTAGAGCGCGTAGGTGCGCGCGTTCGAGCCGTTGAGGAAGAGGAAGCGGTAGCGCTTCGGCTGCACGTTCATGAAGGGCCAGGTCTTGCCGTTGACGACGATGGTGTCGCCGATGAACTCCGGGACCCAGTAGGGGTGCTCGGGGTTGATGCCGACGTTGGGGAAGTAGAGCTGGCCGTTGGTGTCGAAGATGCGGTCCTGGAGGATCATCGGGACGAGCAGTTCGACCGCCCCGGTCACCGTGTCCTTGAGGCCGAGCGGGTCCAGGCCCGGCGCCAGCGGCATCGCCGGGTCGACCTGGTCGTACACGCCCGCGATCCCGGCATACACGTTGAGGCGGGTGGCGCCGAGCATGTGGTCGTGGAACCACGTCGGCGCGGGGTCCTGCACGTTCGGGTAGACGTAGGTCGCCTTGCCGGCGGCCGCGTCGGCAACGCCGCCCTTCGAGTAGTAGCCGTGCCCGTAGATGCCATTGCCCGTCCACCAGGAGTCGGGGCCGCCGTCGAGCACCGACGGGATCTCGCCGCCGTGGAGGTGCACCGCCGCCGGGGTCGAGGCCGGATAGGTCAGCGGGTTGTTCGGCGGGGCCGCCTGCGGCCCGAGGAAGCCGTAGTTGTTGAGGCACGGCGCCGGCAGCACCGCCGGCCCCAAGCCCCCGATCCAGGCCTGCGCGGCCTGATCGCAGAGGTTGCGCTCGGGGTTGGCGGTGCCGACGGGGTCATTGAAGTTGACCGGCGGGGGCGCCGTGTTCAGCGACAGGGGATCGCCCCACAAGAGCGTGGGGTCAGTGGACGTGGTGTACGCCTTCACGTTGCTCACGTAGGTGTCGGGCAGCTTGTTGAAGAAGTTCATTTGCGTCGGGATGCCGCGGTCCGCGATGACCACCGGCCCGAGGTAGGAGCGGTTCTGCAGGCCGGGCACGCAGGTGTTGCCGACCTGGTAGCCCCATACCCACGTCGCAGGCGCGACACCCGCAACCGCGCCGACCACCGGCGTGCCTGCCGGCAGGATGTTGGTCTGGAATTCGCAGATGCTGACGTCGATCGGCGTGCCGGTCGCGATCTGGAACATCGCGTTGCTCAGCGTGTTCAGAGGCTCGACGAACTGCGGGATCTTCGTCGGGTTCAGCGGCGTTTGCACCGCGGGCGGCGGCGGCGCCGCCATCGCGGCAACCCCAAGCGCGAACACAAATCCAACTGCCACGGCAACCAGCCATCCCCACTTTCTCATGACGGTCCCCCTTCCTGGATCCCCTGCGATCGTTCCCGAGGCGTTCACGGAACCCCCTCCGTTGGTTACTCCGTAAAGTAGTAAATTCCGTTTGCTTCTCCTATGAGGTGGTCTCCCCAAATTTCATCTTTCAAACCGATGCGATGCGCCATTCCGTTGCCTGGGACGTTGTTCAGATCGGAGACAGGCGCCACGCTCGCGACAAGCTCAAGGCAATTGCAGGGCCCGGAATGGATTTTCGAGGCGCCGCTCGGGTCATCTGGCGCGGGGATGTCGTTTCCGTTGCTGCACCTCGCCAAACCTCGTGCCCAATCGGTAAGCAGTCCCCGGCCATACGTAAAGACACTTTACGGTTGCACGTGATTCGGATCGCGGTTGGCGGGTGCGCTGGACACCCGTGGGGACGAATGCTATAAGCGGGCGGGTCCGGCCGTGCTCGAAAAAGGAGACATCACGATGGCCCAGCCGCGAGTAAGAATGTACACCCTGAGCACCTGCCACCACTGCAAGGCGGCGAAGAAGTTCCTCACCGGCTGCGGCGTGGCCTTCGAATTCACCGACGTCGATCTGCTCACCGGCGCTGAGCGCGAGGCGATCCTCGCCGAGGTGCGCCGCCTCAACCCGGAGTGCTCGTTCCCGACGATCGTCATCGGCGACCAGGTCGTCGTCGGCAACGACGAGGCGCGAATCAGGAAGGCGTTGGGGCTGTGATGGACCTCGTGCGCTTCCGCGAGATGGTCCGCCAGGCCCAGGAGCCGCAGGGCTACTTCTTCAACGCCGACGAGGCGCTCGTGACCGAGCTGCTCGAGGGGCTCGTCGCGAACCGGGAGCGCTACGGCTACATGTCCTGCCCCTGCCGTCTCGCCAGCGGCGTGCGCGAGAAGGACCGGGACATCATGTGCCCGTGCGTCTACCGCCCCGCCGACGTCATGGAGTACGGAAGCTGCTACTGCGGCCTGTACGTCTCGGCGGCGTTCAACGCGGGGGAGATTCCGCGCCGCCGCGTCCCCGAACGCCGCCCGCCTGACAAGTTCGTGTAGCGCGGGTCGCTGGGGAGGCCCTGGCGCGCCCCGGCGGCGTTGCTCCTCGCGTCGCTTGTGCGGCGCACCTCCAGTGCGCCTCCGCGCGCGCTCCTCGCTGCCTTGCCGGAACGCACCATGACCTCCTCATCGACTCGCGCAGCCGATTCTAGTCAGTCCCTCTGGCGGCTCCGAGAGGGAAGCGCGCGAGAATCGCGTCGGCGGCCTCCGCCGCGCCGTCCGTGAGGCGCTCGCTCGTCCGGCCGAGGGCGAGCAGTTCCGGAACGCGCCGGACCCACGCGCCCGAGGCCAAAGCCTGCGGCGGAATCCTCAGTCCCCGGGCGCGTTCGGTCACCCAGCGCGCAAGGACGGGCGATTCGCGGAAGCCGGCCCGCGGAATGAAGCCGTAGGGCACGCCGGCGCGCGTGGCCTCCGCAAGCGTGCTGTACCCGAGCTTGCCGACGACGCCATCCGCGGCCGCCACCAGGTCCGGGTGGTAGAGGCCGGAGCGGTGCGGCAGGACCACGACGTTGTCGATCCGCTGCCGTGCCGGGCCCCCGCCCGCGAGCACGAACTGCACCTGCGGCTGCGCCAGAAGCGGCATGAGCGCGAAACCGCCGTGCGGGACGCCGCCCATCGTGACCAGCACGAGCGGCCGGCGCGCGGGGACGCCGAGAGCGGCCCGCGTCGCGGCGCGGCCTGCGCGCGGACTGCGGCCGACGGGACCGATGTGCACCGC
>DATDCY010000251.1 GCA_036524115.1 bacterium
CGGCGGGCGCCGCGCAGCCGGCGAGCGCCGCCGCGGCCAGCAGGAGCAGGCGCCCGGCGGTACTCATGCGCCCGCGCCGGCGGCCTGCGACCGCAGGCCCGTCACTTCGAAGACCTCGATCGGCTCGCTCTTGCCCTTGACCGTGGCCGGGGGCAGCGCCGTGACGTCGACCGCCTCCCCCGCCGCCTCGCGCGTGCTGCGGCTGATGATGGTCTTGCCGCCCGCCGCCAGCGCGTTGAGGCGCGAGGCGACGTTGACGCAGTCGCCGATGACGCTGTACTGGCGCTTGACCTCCGAGCCGAGGTCGCCGGCGACGGCGACGCCCGAGTTGATGCCGATGCCGACCCGCGCCAGCAGGGGGTTGCGGGCCGCGTCCTGCGCGAGCAGCTCGCGCTGCATCTCCACCGCGGCCCGCAGCGCGCGCACGGCGTGGTCGGGGCGGGCGATGGGGGCGCCGAAGACGCCGAGCACGGCGTCCCCGATGAACTTGTCGACGTAGCCGCCCTGCTGGTGGATGTGCCGCGTGGCGATCTCGAAGTACTCGTTGATCGCCTCGACGACGCGCTCGGGCTTGGTGGCCTCGGCGAACGCGGTGAACCCGCGGATGTCGGTGAAGACGACGGTCACGTCCATCCGCCGGCCCCCGAGGAGGTTCCCGCCGGATTGCGCCATGACCATCTCGAGGATCTCGGGGCTGACGTAGCTGCCGAAGGACTTGGCCATCACCAGCTTCTTCCAGAGTTCGTGCGACATGTAGTTGAACGCCGACGCCAGGTCGCCGAACTCGTCGCCGCGCACCCGCTCGAGCCGGTACTGGAAGTTCCCCTTGCCGATCTCCTGGGTGGCCAGGACGAGCCGCGAGATCGGGCGCGAGAAGCCGACGCCGATGAGGATCGCGATCGAGATCCCGAGCAGCACGATCAGCAGCGAGAGCACGGCGATCGTGCGGATCTCGCGGCTGATCTGCCCGTCGATGTAGTCCAGCGAGATCCCCACGTTCGCCTCGCCGAGGGTCTTGTCCGCGTAGGCGATGCCCCGGGAGAGGTTCATCAGGTGCGCTTCGCCCGCATGGTAGGTCCGCGAGGTGATCCCCCCCTCGGCGCGGGAGGTCTCCGCCTTCAGCTGCGGGGCGGGGGCGCCGATGCGCGCCAGGTCGGTGTGGGCCTTGACCAGCCCGTCGCGGCCGACGATGCTCGCGTACGCCAGCCCCTCCACCGACGCCGAGTCCTTGATCAGGGCGTTGAGCCGGAGCGTGTCGTCCTCGAGCATCGGCACCGCCGCGTCGTTGGCGAAATAGTTGAGGCTGACCGTCCCCATCCGCATCGTCTGGGCGTAGAGCCGGTCGCGCTGGCGCGTGAGGATGACGAACGAGAGGGTGAGGATGGTCACCCAGATCATGAAGGTGATCGCGATCGAGAGCTTGACCCGGATCGGCACGCGCATGGCCATGAGCTTGCCGGCCAGCGAGCCCGAGCGCTGCTCGATCAGCGTGGCGAAGTCGTCGGAGAGGGTCGTCGCCGAGACGCGGTAGTGCTTGGCGATCGCCTGCAGGACGTCGTACTCCGAGGCGAAGCCCTTGTCGACCACGATCCGGCCAAGCCGCTCCCCCGTGGCGCGCTGCACCTCGAGGGCCGCCCGGAGCTGCTCCTCGGAGATGACGCGGTTGCGGACGAGCACCTTGCCGAGAGGTTCGTGCCGGCCCAGTCCGAGGCGATCGAGCAGTCCGCCGAGCATTCCCCCCCCCCGTTTGCGACCTGACCCTTATAACGAAATCGCGCAAGCGAAGCAACCGAGGCCCGGGGCGGGTCGGGGCGGCCGGCCCGGGGTTGCGCATTCTTGACTTCCGACCGATTTTCTGTAGAATTCCGCGAACTTCAATGGAAAGGACGACAGGGCTTCCCGGGGCGATGTCGGCCGGGGAGCGGACGACGTGGATCATAGCGATTTTGTAGTCTATTTGAACAAGCTCCCTCCCGAGGGGATCGAGCTCGAGTTCGAGGTCGACGACCCCGCCAAGGCCGGGATCGCCCTCGACGTCCCCCTGGCGGGGCCCATCCACGCCCGGTTCGACGTCCAGCGCCTGGGCGGTGAGATCGGCGTGGCCGGGTCCGTGCGCGCCGTGGTGCGGCTCGAGTGCTCGCGCTGCCTGACTCCCTTCGACTTCCCGGTCGACGCCGACGTCGAAGTCACGTTCGTCCCTCCCGGCGCCGTCGCCCCCGACGGGGAGCACCAGCACGAGCTGTCGGCCGACGAGCTCGAGGTCGAGCCCCTCGTCCAGGGCGGCGCCGACCTGCGCGGCGTCATCGCCGAGCAGATCCACCTGGCGCTGCCGCTCAAGCCCCTCTGCTCGGAGGACTGCCGGGGGGTCTGCCCGCGCTGCGGCAAGGATGTGGCCGGCGGCCCCTGCGGCTGCGCGCCGCCCCCGGGCGACCCGCGCTGGGAGGCGCTGAAGAAGCTCACGGTCCCGTAGGAGAAACGCCGGGCCGTGAGCGCCGCCCGCAGCAGGGCCGACGGCGCGCGGCCCCATCGCACCACGGAGGAGAGAGGTCGACCATGCCGAACCCCAAGAGAAGACACACCCGGACCCGCACCGCGACGCGCCGCGCGCACGACGCGCTGAAGCCCGCCGCCGCGAGCGCCTGCCCGCAGTGCCAGCAGCCGAAGCTGCCGCACCGGGTCTGCGCCAACTGCGGCTACTACCGCGGCGTCGAGGTCATCGCGCCACGCGAGGAGTAGCGGTCCGCCAGCTGCACGCCGCAGCCGGTTCAAGCGCGCCATGAGCATCGCCGTCGACGCGATGGGGGGCGACCGCGCCCCGTTCGTCGTGGTCCAGGGGGCCGTCGAGGCCGCCCGCGAGTACGGTACCCCGGTCATCCTCGTCGGGGACGCCGAGATCGTGCGCGCGGAGCTCGCCAAGTACGACACCGCCGGGTTGCCGATCACCGTCAAGCACGCCGGGCAGGTGGTCGGCATGGGCGAGTCGCCCTCCCAGGCGGTGCGCCGCAAGCGGGACTCCTCGATGTGGATCGGGGTGCAACTGGTCAAGAGCGGCGAGGCCGAGGCCTTCGTCTCGGCCGGCAACACGGGCGCCGCGATGGCGGCCTCGGTGCTGGCCTGGGGGACGCTCCCCGGCGTGGAGCGCCCGGCGATCGCCGTGCTCCTGCCGACGCTCCACGGGGTGATCACGCTGCTCGACGCCGGCGCGACCGTCGACTGCAAGCCCAAGCACCTGGCGCAGTTCGCGGTCATGGGCGAGGTCTACGCGCGCGAGATCCTCAGGCGCGCCAACCCCTCGGTCGGCCTGCTCTCGATCGGCGAGGAGGCCGGCAAGGGCAACGACGTGATCCGCGAGACCTTCGCCGCGCTCAAGCGCATGCCGATCAACTTCATCGGCAACGTCGACGGCAAGGAGGTCTACAAGGCGAAGGCCGACGTGGTCGTCTGCGACGGCTTCATCGGCAACGTCACGCTCAAGATCAGCGAGAGCCTCGCCGAGATGATCGGCGAGCTGCTGCGCCAGGAGCTGACGCGCACCTGGCGCTTCAAGCTCGGCGCGCTGCTGCTCAAGCCGGCGTTCGCCAACTTCCGCAAGTCGGTGGACTACAGCGAGTACGGCGGGGCGCCCCTGCTCGGCGTCAACGGCATCTGCATCATCGGCCACGGCAGCTCGACGGCCAAGGCCATCAAGAACGCGATCCGCGTCGCGCGCGAGTTTTCGGCGCAGCGCGTCAACGAGCGCATCGTGGCCGACCTCGCGGCGCGCACCGACGAGCGGGCGTTCGCGGAGCGCAAGATCCCCTTCTGGAGCCAGGTCAAGGAGAAGACCCGCGAGATCCTCGAGGACCGGGTGCGCCGGCGCCTGCAGGAGTCCGCGCCCGCGCCCGAGGAAGCCGCGGCGGACGCCGCCGCCGAGGCCGGCGCGGACGGCCCGGACCGCCCGGGGGAGGCGGCGTGAACCGCCTGCGCAGCCGCATCGTCGGCACGGGCTCGTACCTGCCCGAGAAGGTGCTCACCAACCGCGACCTCGAGCGGATCGTGGAGACGAGCGACGAGTGGATCGTCACGCGCACCGGCATCCGCGAGCGGCGCGTCGCCGCGCCGCACGAGGCGACCTCGGACCTGGCCTACCAGGCGGCGCTGCGGGCGCTCGAGGCCGCCGGCCTGCGCGCCCGCGACCTGGACCTGATCGTCGTCGCGACGCTCACGCCGGACGCGCCGCTGCCGGCCACCGCCGTCTACCTCCAGCACCGCCTCGGCGCCAAGAAGGCCGCGGCTTTCGACATCGCCGCCGCCTGCACCGGCTTCATCTACGGGCTGGCGGTCGTCGACGGGCTGGTGCGCACCGGCGTCGCGAAGAACTGCCTGCTCGTGGGCGCGGAGGTGCTCTCGCGCGTCATGAACTGGGAGGACCGCGGCACCTGCATCATCTTCGGCGACGGCGCCGGCGCCGCGGTGCTCGTGCCGTCGCACGGGCGCTCCGGCCTGCTCTCGACGCACCTCTACGCCGACGGCGGCCAGGCCGACCTGCTCTGCATCCCCGGGGGCGGCTCGCGCATCCCGGCCTCGCGCGAGGCGATCGAGCAGAAGCTGCACTGCGTGCACATGAAGGGGAACGAGACCTTCAAGCTCGCGGTCAAGGGGATGGCGCAGGCGGCCGAGGCGGCGCTGGAGGCCAACGGCGTGGGCGCGGCCGACATCGCGCTGCTCGTGCCGCACCAGGCGAACATCCGGATCATCGAGGCCACGGCGCAGCGGCTGCACCTGCCGCTGTCACGGGTCTTCGTGAACATCGACCGCTACGGCAACACCTCGGGGGCGACGATCCCGATCGCCCTCGACGAGGCGGTCCGTGAGGGGCGCGCGGCGGCGGGGGACCTGGTCCTGCTCGACGCCTTCGGCGCCGGTTTCACCTGGGGCTCGGCACTCATCCGCTGGTAGGGACCGCGGGCCGCCCCCGGCGGCCGGCAAGATAAAGGAGTCGGACGCGATGGACTACTTCCTGAACGAGCAGCAGCAGATGATCCGCGAGACCGCGCGGCAGATCGCGCGCGAGAAGATCGTGCCGGTGCGGGCGGAGCTCGACGAGAAGGAGGAGTTCCCCTGGGAGGTGATCAAGGCCTGCGCGGCCGCGGACCTCTTCGCGCTCTGGGTGCCCGAGGCCTACGGCGGGCTCGGCGGCGGCATCCTCGATCTCTGCGTCTGCGTCGAGGAGCTCTCGCGCGCCTGTGCCGGGGTCGCGGTCTCGTACGCGGCCTCCGCGCTCGGCACGATCCCGATCGTGCTCTTCGGCTCCGAGGAGCAGAAGGCGAAGTACCTGCCGGACGTCGCCGCCGGGCGCAAGCTCGGCGCGTTCGCGCTGACCGAGGCCGGGGCCGGCTCGGATGCGGCCGGCGTGCAGACCACGGCGCGGCTCGACGGCGATCATTACGTGCTCAACGGCACGAAGCAGTGGATCACCAACGGCGGGGACGCCGAGACCTACACCGTCATCGCGATCACCGACCGCAGCCGCGGCACGCGCGGCGCCAGCGCGTTCATCGTCGAGAAGGGCACGCCCGGCTTCAGCTTCGGCAAGAAGGAGGTCAAGATGGGCATCCGCTCCTCCTCGACGCGGGAGCTGGTGTTCACCGACTGCCGCGTGCCGAAGGCCAACCTGCTGGGCAAGGAGGGCATGGGCTTCATCGTGGCGATGAAGACCCTCGACAAGAGCCGCCCGGGCATCGGCGCGCAGGCCCTCGGCATCGCCCAGGGCGCCTTCGACGAGGCGGCCGCCTACGCCCGCCAGCGGGTGCAGTTCGGCCACCCGATCTCCTCGTTCCAGGCCGTGCAGCACATGCTCGCGAACATGGCGGTGAAGATCGAGGCCTCGCGCTCGCTCGTGTACTCGGTGGCGCGCTACATCGACTCCGGCGCCAAGGACTACTCCAAGGAGTCGGCGATGGCCAAGGTCTTCCCCTCGGACATGGCGATGGAGGTCACGACCGACGCGGTGCAGATCCTCGGCGGCTACGGCTACATGCGCGACTACCCCGTCGAGAAGATGATGCGGGACGCGAAGATCACGCAGATCTACGAGGGCACCAACCAGGTCATCCGCAACGTGATCGGCCTGGCGATCGTCAAGGACTTCGCCAAGCACGCGCAGGCCTAGGAGTCTCTCGGAAGCCCGCATGAAGATCGTCGTCTGCATCAAGCAGGTCCCGGACACGGTGCACGTCCGGATCAACGAGGCCACCGGCGCCATGGAGCGCGAGGGGGTGCCCGCGGTGGTCAACCCCTACGACCTCTACGCGCTCGAGGAGGCGCTGCGCCTGCGCGAGGCGCACGGCGGCTCGGTCGCGGCGCTGACCATGGGGCCGCCGCAGGCGGCGGCGGCGCTGCG
>DATDCY010000252.1 GCA_036524115.1 bacterium
CCCGCCGCCGAGCGCGAGCAGCGCGAAGCCCGCGAACGGGGCCGCGAGGCTCAACGCCAGGAGCGTTTCCACGGCCATCACCCTGGCTCCCCGGCGCGATCGGCGTCCAGCGTGCGCCGCTGATGGTAGAACCTGATGACGAGGGCCAGCCCCACGGAGACTTCGGCCGCGGCGATCGCGAGTATGAACAGGTACAGCACCTGGCCGTCCGCTTGACCCCAGCGCGCGCCGGCGGCGACGAAGGCGATGCCGGCGGCGTTGATCATCACCTCGAGCGACATCAGCACGAACAGCAGGTTGCGCCGCGCGAGCACGCCCGCCAGCCCGAGGCAGAAGAGGACGGCGGCCAGCGCGAGCGCCTGGCCCGGCGAGCCCGGGACGTTCACGGCGTGCCTCCCCGACGGCCCGCCACCGCGCGGCGGCCGACGTGGTAGGCGCCGACGAGCCCGGCGACCAGCAGCAGGGACACCAGCTCGACCGCGACGAGGTACGCGCCGAACAGGGTCGCGCCGACCTGCTTCGGCGCCAGCGCCGCGGGGGCCGCGGCAGGCGCCGGCGCCCCTCCCGCGAGCAGCGCGGCCAGTTCGGCAGCGAGCACCAGGGTCAGCGCCGCCGGCCCGGCCCAGCCGCCGCCGCGGAGCCAGCGCTGCTCCTCGCCGGCCGACCAGTGCGCGAAGTCGAACATCAGGATCACGAAGACGAAGAGCACGATGATGGCGCCCGCGTAGACAAGGGCCTCGAGGGCCGCGGCGAACGGCGCGGCAAGCTGGAGGAAGGCGACCGCCGCGGCGAGCAGGGACACGATCAGATAGAGCAGGGCGTTGACCGCGCTGATCCGCGTGAGCGCCAGCGCGGTGGCGACGATCGCGACCGCCGCCGTCACGTGGAACGGGCTCATCGCGCGCCTCCTCCCGCCTACGGCAGCAGCCCGTGGGGATCGACGGGCGCCGCCTCGTGCTCCGCGTCGCCGGGGGCCTTCCCGGCGGCCGGCGCCCCGGCGACGCCGTAGAAGCGATAGCCGGGCCGCTTGCCGGGTCCGGCGATCAGCAGATCGTCCTTCTCGTAGACCAGTTCGCGGCGGTCGTACTCGCCCATCTCGCAGTCCGGCGTGAGCTGGATGGCCGCCGTCGGGCACGCCTCCTCGCAGAGACCGCAGAAGATGCAGCGCGAGAAGTTGATCCGGAACGAGGACGCGCCGCGCCGCCCGCCGGGGACGTCCGCCGCTTCGATAGCGATGCATCCCACGGGACAGGCGACCGCGCAGAGGAAGCACGCGACGCAGCGCTCGGCTCCGTCCGGATCGCGGGTGAGGACGATCCTCCCGCGCCAGCGCGGCGGCAGCGCGGGGCGGACCTCCGGGTAGAGCACCGTCTCGCGCCGGCGGAAGAGGTGGCCCGCCACCTCGCGGAGGGTCCCGAGGATGCCGCCCATCAGAAGCCCCCTGCAAGGATCACGGCGCCCGTGAGGGTCAGGTTCGCGATCGCGAGCGGCAGCAGCACCTTCCAGCCGAAGGCGATGAGCTGGTCGTAGCGCAGCCGCGGGAGCGAGGCGCGCACCAGCACGAAGAAGCAGATCAGCAGGAACGTCTTGAGCGCGAACCAGACGACCGGCGGCAGCAGCGGCCCGCGCCAGCCGCCGAAGAAGAGCGTCGTCGTCAGCGCGGAGACCAGCGTCACGCCGAGGTACTCGCCGACGAAGAACATTCCGAACTTCATCCCCGAGTACTCGGCGTGGTAGCCGGCCACCAGCTCGCTCTCGGCCTCGGGCAGGTCGAAGGGGATGCGGCGCAGCTCGGCGGCCCCGGCCGTCAGGAACAGCGCGAGCCCCGCCGGCTGCAGCAGGCAGAACCAGACGCGCTCCTGCGCGGCGACGATGTCGGCGAGGCGGAAGGAGCCCGCGAGCATGACCACGCCCATGAGCGAGAGGCCCATGAAGACCTCGTAGCCGAGCATCTGCGCGGCGGCGCGCATCCCGCCGAGGAGTGAGTAGGTGTTGTTCGACGCCCAGCCGGCGAGGACCGCGCCGTAGACGCCGAGCGAGGACATCGCGAGCACGAAGAGCAGGCCGACGTCCAGGTCGGCGACGGCCGCGCCGGGCGCGAAGGGGACGACGGCGAACGAGAGCAGGGCGCAGACCATGGCGATCGCCGGGGCGAGCACGAACGTGCCGCGGTGCGCGAACGGCGGCACCCAGTCCTCCTTGAGGAGGATCTTCACCGTGTCCGCCGCCACCTGCAGCAGGCCGAACGGACCGACGCGGTTGGGTCCGTAGCGGTCCTGGAAGCCGGCCAGCAGCCGGCGCTCCAGCCAGATCAGCCATGCGGCGACGGTGAGCGCGCCGACGAGCACGCCGAACACGAGCAGGGCCGGGCCGAACCCTTCGCTCACGGCGTCGCCTTGCGAATCCGGGCCCAGCCCGGCAGGTCGAGCCAGGGCAGGCCGGGAACGTCCGTCGCAACGCCCGCGACCCCGGCGGGCAGCGAGGCCTCCGCCTGCACCGGCAGACGAACGCGCGCGCCCGCGACCTCGGCCTCGACCTCTTCGCCCTCGGCCAGACCGGCGGCGCGCAGGTCGCCGGGGTTGGCAAGGAGAGCCGGCCGGGGCGCCAGGAGCGCGATCCCCTGGGAGAGAGCGCTCAGCTCGCCCGAGCCGAAGATGTGCGGAAGCGGCACGAGCCGCCATTGCCCGTCGGGCGGGGTGAACGGGTCGGGCGGGGCGAAGGGGGCTGGCGGCTCCGGCCCGGAGGGCGGCTCGATCAGGCGCATCCCCGGGTCGCCGCCGCGCAGCGCGCCTCCCGGGACCTCCTGCTGCGCGATCGCCGCCTGCACCGAATTCCACCCCGGCGTCCACGCCCGGGCGGTGAGCGCGGGCGGTGGCGTCCCGGCGTAGCCCTCCATGCTGAAGGCCAGCGGCGACTCCGGGTCCTCGGGCGGGCGCGGCTCATGCATCTCGTGTTCCGGTCCGAGGGCGGTGCGACCGCTGCTGCGGTGGCCCTCGCGGGGTATCTTGCGACCGAGCCAGCGGACGCCGGCCGGCGGCGCGCACCCGGCCACCCCGCGCATCTCCGGGAACTCCTCCTCGAGCGCGGCACGCAGCTCGTCCCCGGAGCGCCAGGGGACGCCCTCGCCCGAGACGGCCATCATCTGCTCGACCCAGTGACGCGATTCGCGGGCCTCCACTGGCGGCGGCATTGCGGCGAAGAAGCGCTGGGCGCGCCCCTCGCCGCTGACGAAGGTCCCGGTGCACTCGGCGAACGTCGCCGCCGGCAGGAGGAGGTCGGAGGCCGCGGCCGTGCCGTGGAGCGTGTGGTCGATCGTGACGACGTTGGGAACGGCGTCGAGCAGCGCCGCCACGCGGGCGCGGTCCGCCCGCCGGAAGAGGTCGTTCTCGAGGACCACGAGGGTGTCGATGCCGCCGCGCCCGGCTTCGAAAAAGGCCTCGTCGAGCGGGCGCGGGCCGAGCAGCGCGAGCCCGAGACTGTCGCATTCCGGGACGGCGATCGCGAGCGACGGCGCCCGCCCCGCGCGCGCCAGCGCGG
>DATDCY010000253.1 GCA_036524115.1 bacterium
CGCGCGCCGCGCCGCCGGCGCCGAGCACCAGCACCTGCCCGCCGCGCACCCCCGCGCCGGCCTCGCGCAGCGCCAGCAGGAACCCCGGGGCGTCCGTGTTGTGCCCGACGAGCCCCTGCGGGCCGACCACGACGGTGTTCACGGCGCCGATCGCCGCCGCCGCCGCATCGACCCGGTCGAGGTGCCGCAGGACGGCCTCCTTGTACGGGATGGTGACGTTGATCCCCCAGAAGCCCAGCGGCCGGAGCGCGCGCATGACGTCGCGCAGCTCGCCCCGCGCGATCTCGAACGGCAGGTAGCGCGCGTCGAGGCCGAGGCGGCGCAGCGCCGCCTCGTGCATCCGCGGCGAGAGCGAGGCGCGGACGGGATTGCCGATGATGCCGAGCATCCCGGGCTGGCGAAGCTCGATGCGGGACGCCGGCAGCCGGAACCCGGCGCGCCGGGGACTAGCCAAGGATTGCCCTCGAGGCCAGTTCAACGAAGAACGACGGCACGACCCCCGCGACGAGGGTGCCGACCGCGGCGAGCACCACCGCGTAGGCCAGCCAGGAGAACTCGCCCCGACGCTCGACCTCGGCCGTCGTCTCCGGCTCGGGCAGCAGGTACAGGGCGTAGACCACGCGCAGGTAGTAGTACGCGCCGATCGCGCTCCCGAGCAGCGCCACGAGGACGAGGCCCCCGTAGCCGGCCTGCCAGCCCTCGAGGAAGATCCAGAACTTCGCGGGGAAGCCCGCCGTCGGCGGGATGCCGGCCAGCGAGAGGAGGAAGAGCGCGAAGAAGGCCCCCATCGCGGGGCGGCGACGGCCGAACCCGGCCAGGTCGCGCCAGGTCACCTCCGCGCCGGTGGCGCGCTCGAACCAGAGCAGCGTCCCGAAGGCGCCGAGGTTCATGAAGGCGTAGGCCAGCAGGTAGAACGCCAGCGGGCCCGTCGCTGCCGGATTGCGGCCGGTGGCGACGACGGCGACGAGCAGGTAGCCGACGTGCGCGACGCTGGAGTAGGCGAGCATCCGCTTGACACTCTCCTGCGCCAGGGCGGCGAGGTTCCCCCAGAGGATGGTCAGGGCGGCGAGCGACCACCAGACGGGGCCCCAGAGCTGGAACCAGTCGGGGAAGCCGCCGGCGAAGACGCGGGCGGCCACGCCCATCACCGCGATCTTCGGCCCGACGGCCAGGTACCCGGCGACCGGCGTCGGCGCCCCCTCGAGCACGTCGGGCATCCACATCTGGAACGGCGCGGCGCCCATCTTGAAGGCCAGGCCGCAGGCCAGGAAGGCCAGGCCCGCGAGCACGAGCGCGTCCGCCTCGCCGCCGCGCCCCACGCCCGCGAGCGCCCCCAGCGACGTGGACCCGGTGGCCCCGTAGACGAGCGAGAGGCCGTAGAGCAGCAGCGCGGAGGCGAAGAGCCCGGTGATCACGTACTTGAGCGCGCCCTCGGCGCTCGTCTCGCGGAACCAGGTGAAGCCCGCGAGGACGTAGAAGCTCACCGCCATCAGCTCGATGCCGAGGAAGATCAGCACCAGGTCGGTGCCCGAGATCATGACCATCATCCCCACGGCCGCCAGCAGCAGGAGGATCACGTACTCGCCGCCCGCGCGGGAGCGCGCGCCGATCTCCTCGACCGCGATCAGCAGCGAGAGCGCGGCGGCGACGAGGACGGCAACCTTGAACACGGTCGCCAGGGCGTCGCCGGCCCACATCCCGGCGAGCGCGTCGGGCGCCACGGACGCGGCGCCGGGGAGCAGGAAGAATGCGCCCGCAAGGGCGGCGAGGCCGACCGCGGCCTTGAGCCGCAGCCCCTTGGACGGCCAGATGCTCTCGAGCGCGGTCACGAGGAGCGCCGCGGCGAGCAGCAGCAGCTCGGGCGCCAGCGCCGTCGCCATCCCGTTCATCGCGCTCCCTCCCCTTCCGTCCGCGCCGCCGCCATCGCCCTACTGCCAGGCGCGGGAGAGCAGCGCCGGCAGGGCGCTCTCGATCACCGCGAGGAAGGGCCGCGGCGCGACCCCGATCCAGATCGTGAGCGCGACCAGCGGCGCCAGCGCGAGCAGCTCGAGCGCTGTCAGGTCGCCCAGCCCCGCGTACTGCTCGGGCAGCGTGCCGAAGATCACCCGCTGCAGCATCCAGAGCAGGTAGGCCGCGCCGAGCACGATGCCCACCGCCGTGCCGACGGCGAAGGCCGGCGACGCCGCGAACACGCCGATGAGGATCAGGAACTCGCCGACGAACCCGGCGAGCCCCGGCAGCCCGAGCGAGGCCAGCGCGAAGAACGCCAGCAGCGTCGCGTAGACCGGCAGCCGGTGCGCGAGGCCGCCGAGCTTCGGGATCGAGCGCTGGTGCGTGCGCTCGTAGACCATGCCGACGCAGAGGAAGAGCGCGCCGGTGATCAGGCCGTGGCCGATCATCTGGAGCACGGCGCCGGCCTCGCCGCGCGGGTCGAAGGAGAAGATCCCCGCGACGACGAAGCCGAGGTGCGAGATCGAGGAGTAGGCGATGAGTTTCTTCAGGTCGTCCTGCGCGAGCGCGAGCACGGCGCCGTAGATGATCCCGATCACCGCCAGCGTCAGCACGAACGGCGCCAGCTCGCGGCTGGCGTCCGGGAACAGCGGCAGCGAGAAGCGCATCAGCCCGTAGGTGCCCATCTTCAGGAGCACGCCCGCCAGGACGACGGAGCCGGCCGTCGGCGCCTCCACGTGCGCGTCCGGCAGCCAGGTGTGCACCGGCACGAGCGGCACCTTGACCGCGAACGCGGCGAAGAAGCCGAGGAAGGCCCAGAACTGCAGCGACCCCGGGTAGGAGGTCTGCGCCAGCTGCACGATGTCGAAGGTGTAGACGCCCGTGCGGCTGCCGTGGTGCCAGTAGACCGCGATCGCGGCCGCGAGCATCAGCAGGCTGCCGACGAGGGTGTAGAGGAAGAACTTCACGGAGGCGTAGATGCGCCGCGGCCCGCCCCAGATGCCGATGAGCAGGAACATCGGGATCAGCATCGCCTCCCAGAAGATGTAGAAGAGCACGAAGTCGAGGGCGACGAAGACGCCGGTGAGGCCGGCCTGGAGCATGAGCAGCGCCGCGTAGTAGGCACGCTCGCGCTGGCGCACGTGCTCCATCGAGAAGAGCACCACGACCGGGCCGAGCAGCGCCGAGAGCAGCACGAGCAGCAGGCTCAGGCCGTCGACGCCGAGGTGGTACTCCGCGCCGATCGCGGGGATCCACGAGAGCCGCTCCTCGAACTGGAAGCCGCCGCGGGGCACGAAGCCCGTCCAGAGCTGGAGCGCGACCGCGAGCACCGCCAGGGTCGTCGCCAGCGCGACCGCCCGCTGCAGCCGCACCTGCGCGGCGGGCACCAGCGCCAGCGCCAGCGCGCCGGCCACGGGGCCGAAGACCAGGAAGCTCAGGACCGGGAAGCCGCTTTCCACTGTGTTATCTCCAGAGCAGGACGCCCAGCACGGCGGCCACCCCGATCGCCATCCACGAGAGGTAGTCGCGCAGCCGGCCGGTCTGCAGCCGCGCGAGCGCCCGGCCCCAGCCCTGTGCCGCCTCCGCGACGCCGTTGACGATGCCGTCGATCACGCCGAGGTCGAAGCGCAACGCCCCGCGGGCGAGCGCCAGCAGCGGCCGCACGATGACCGCGCTGTAGAGCTCGTCGATGTAGAACTTGTTCTTCGAGAGCGCGTAGAGCCGCGGCCACGAGGCGGCGACGCGGTCCGGGTCGATCGCGCCCTTCTGGTAGACGAGCCAGCCGAGGAAGGCGCCGCCGAGCGCCAGCGCGATGGCGAGCCCCTCCGCGAAGAGCGCGCCCTCGACCTCGCCGTGCTCCGCCGACGGCAGCGCGCGCCCGAGGAACTCGGTGAAGCCGTGCTCCAGCGGCAGGCCGGCGACGAAGGACATCACCGCGAGGATGACCAGCGGCCCGAGCATGACCCAGGGCGACTCGTGCACGCCCGGCGGGTGCCCGTGCCCGCCGTGGGCGTCGTGCGCGTCATGCATGTCGCCCGCAGGCGTCGCGCCGAGGCAGTCCGCGTCGCGCCGCCCGAAGAAGACCAGGACCACGGCGCGCGTGACGTAGAAGGCCGTCCCGCCCGCCGTGAGCACGCCGAGCCCGAAGAGCACGTAGTGGTGGCCGGCCCACGCCCCGCCGAGGATCATCTCCTTGGAGTAGAAGCCCGCGAAGAACGGGATGCCCGCCAGCGCCAGCGAGCCGACGATGAACGTGGTCGCCGTCCAGGGGATCTTCCGGAACAGCCTTCCCTGGCGGCTCACGTCGCAGTCGCCGCCGATGGCGTGCATGACGCTGCCGGAGCCGAGGAAGAGCAGCGCCTTGAAGAAGGCGTGGGTGAAGAGGTGGAAGATCGCGCCGATCCAGGCGCCGACGCCGAGCCCGAGGAACATGAACCCGAGCTGGCTCACCGTCGAGTAGGCCATGATGCGCTTGAGGTCGCTCTGCGTGAACGCGATCGCCGCGGCCATGACCGCGGTCAGCGTGCCGACGACCGCCACGACCTGCATCGCCGTGGGCGAGAGCGCGAACAGCGCGTTGCAGCGGGCCACCATGTACACGCCGGCGGTGACCATGGTCGCCGCGTGGATCAGGGCGGAGACCGGCGTCGGGCCCTCCATCGCGTCGGGGAGCCAGACGTGCAGCGGCAGCTGCGCCGACTTGCCGCAGGCGCCGACGAAGAGCAGCAGGCAGATCCAGGTCACGGTCGAGGGCGGCAGCTGCGGCGCGAGCGCGAAGACGCGCTGGTAGTCGACGCTCCCCGTGTTCGCGATCAGCAGCAGGATGCCGAGCGCGAAGCCGAAGTCGCCGACGCGGTTCACGAGGAAGGCCTTCTTCCCGGCGTCCGCCGCCGACTGCTTGTGGAACCAGAAGCCGATGAGCAGGTAGGAGCAGAGGCCGACGGCCTCCCAGAAGACGTAGAGCAGCAGGAAGTTGCCCGAGAGCACGAGCATGAGCATCGAGAAGGTGAAGAGCGAGAGGTAGGCGAAGAAGCGGTGGTAGCCGCCGTCGCCGTGCATGTAGCCCACCGAGTAGAGGTGCACGAGGGTGCTCACGCCCGTGACGACCACGAGCATGATGGCGGTCAGCGGGTCGGCCGCCAGCGTCAGCGGCACCTGGAAGGGGCCGACCGCGATCCAGGTGAAGAAGTCCACGCGCCAGGCCGGTGACTCCAGCGCGTGGCGCAGCACCTGCACGGCGCAGACGAACGCCCCGCCGACGGCGAGCAGCGCCGGCCAGTGCGCCGCGGTCCGCGTCAGCTTCCGCCCGAGCAGGCCGTTGAGGAGGAAGGCCGCAAACGGCAGCGCCGGGATCAGCCAGAGCAGGGTCTCCGCCATCGCGCCTCTCCTAGCCCTTGAGCAGCGTCGCGGCGTCGGCGTCGAGCGCGCCGCGGTGGCGGTGCCAGGCGAGGATCACGGCGAGCGCCACGCCCAGCTCCGCCGCCTCCACGCCGATCACGAACAGCGCGATCACCAGCCCGCTGTAGTGCTGGTGCAGGTTCGAGAACGCCACGAGGTTGAGGTTCACCGCGTTCACCATGAGCTCGATCGACATCAGCATGACCACGACGTTGCGCCGCACGAGCGCGCCGGCGAGCCCGATCGAGAAGAGCGCCGCGCCGAGGGCCACGTACCAGCTCACCGGCACCATCACTTCCTCCTCCCGATCACGATCAGGCCGAAGAGCGCCGCGAGCAGGATCACCGAGAGCACCTCGAACGGCAGCAGGTACTGGCGGAAGAGCACCTTGCCGAGCACCTGGACGTGCCCCTCGCCGGGGGCGAGCCCGTTGCTCGCCGGCGCGAGCCAGCCGCGCGCGCGGGCGACGACCGCGAGCAGCTGCGCGAAGACGACGCCGCCGAGGATCGTCCCGGTGATCGCGGAGAGCCCCGACCAGTCCGCCCCCTCGCCGCCGCGCAGGTTCGCGAGCATGACGACGAAGACGAAGAGCACGACGATCGAGCCGGCGTAGAGCAGGATCTGCACCGCGCCGAGGAACTCCGCCCCCTGGAGGATGAAGAGCCCCGCCACGGCGAGGAAGCAGAGCACGAGCGCCAGGGCGCTGGCGACGATCCGGCGCGAGGCGACCACGACGAGCGCCGAGCCCAGCGCGACCAGCGCCAGGACGGCGAAGACCAGGGTCCCGAAGCCGCTCACAGCCCCTCCCCGTGGCGCAGCAGGTCGGACTTGCGCAGGATCGTCTCGCCGCGCTGGTAGTACGAGGCCTCGTAGCGCGGCGAGAGCACGATCGCCTCCTCGGGGCAGACCTCGGCGCAGAGGCCGCAGAAGAGGCAGTGCCCGAGGTCCACGTCGTACTCGTCGATCACCTTGCGCTCCTCGCCGGAGGTCACGAGGCGGATGCACTGGGTCGGGCAGATGCGCGCGCACAGGCAGCAGGAGATGCAGCGCTCCTCGCCCGTCTCCGGGTAGCGGCGCAGCGCGTGCAGGCCGCGGAAGCGCGGGGCGGGCTCGCGGCGCTCCTCCGGGTACTGGATGGTGACCGGCTTGCGGAAGACGTGCTTGAGCGTCGTGAGGAAGCCGGTGACGAGCGCGCCGATCATGTGCGGGCCCTCAGGGCGACGACGGCCGCCACCCACAGCAGGTTCAGCAGCGAGGCCGGCAGGAGCACCTTCCAGCCGAAGGCCATGAGCTGGTCGTAGCGCAGGCGCGGCAGCGTCGCGCGCAGCCAGTAGAAGAGCAGGATGAAGAGGATGCTCTTGGCGAAGAACCAGAGCAGCGAGAGCCCGGCCACGCTCTGGGCCCACGGCCCCTGCCAGCCGCCGAGGAAGAGCGTCGCGGCCAGCGCCGAGATCGTCCAGACCGAGGCGTACTCGCCGAGCTGGAAGATGCCGAAGCCCATCGCCGAGTACTCGGTGTGGTAGCCGGCGCCCAGCTCGCCCTCGGCCTCGGGGAGGTCGAAGGGGATGCGGTTGGTCTCGGCGATGCCGGCGATCAGGAAGATGAGGAAGCCCAGCGGCTGCAGCAGCACGAAGGGCACGCGCCGCTGCGCCTCGACGATCTCGACGAGGCTCAGCGAGCCGGCCATGAGCACGACGCCGACGAGCGAGAGCCCGAGGGCCAGCTCGTAGGCGATCATCTGGGATGCCGAGCGCAGCGCGCCGAGCAGCGAGTACTTGCTGTTGGACGCCCAGCCGCCGAAGATGACGCCGTAGATCGAGAGCGAGCCGATCGCCATGAGCATCAGCAGGCCCGCGTTGACGTCGGTGATCACCAGCCCCCGCCCGAACGGGATGAGCGTGTAGACGGTGGCCGCCGGCACGAACGTGAACAGGGGCGCCGCCATGAAGAGCCAGCGGTTGGCGGCGGCCGGCACGACGTACTCCTTCGTGATCAGCTTGACCGCGTCCGCGACCCACTGCAGGACGCCGAAGGGCCCCGCCCGGTTCGGCCCGAAGCGGATCTGCAGGCGCCCGAGCACCTTGCGCTCCGCCCAGGTCGAGATGCCGACCACGACCGGCAGCGCGAGCAGCACGATCATGATCTTGAGCAGCGTCCAGAGCAGCGTCAGCGCGTCCATCGCCGTCTCCCCCTACCCCGCCGCCACCGGCTCGACGCCGTCGAGCAGCACGCAGGCCAGGGGCCACCCCGCCGGGTGCCGGGCGTCCCGCGCGAAGGACTTCAGGGCCGCATCAAGCGGGTCGAGCGGCAGGTAGAGCTGGCCCGGGGGCGTGCGGCGGTCCGCGCGGACGGCCACGGTCACGCTCGCGCCGCCCGAGACCAGCCGCGCGCGCGCGGCGTTGGCGAGCCCGAGGCCGGCGAGGTCCCCGGGGTTCACCTCGAGGGCCGGCCCCGGGAAGATGCGGTCGGCCTCGGCCACCGAGCGCACCCGGTCGTCCAGGTACGGCGACCAGCGCAGGTGCAGCAGCCGCCCGCCAGCGGGCGTTGCGGCCACCGCCGCGGGCCGCTCCGGCGGACTCCACACCGGGGTGCGGGCCGCCGCCGGCGGGGCGAAGCTCACGGTGTGCCCGAAGCCCGCCGCGACCGCCGCCAGGCTCTCGCGCAGGGCCGGCACCGTCGGCGGCGGCGAGAGCGCGGCCCGCAGCTGCTGCGCCAGGCCGTTGCTCGCCACGAAGGTGCCGTCCTTCTCGGCGAAGGTGCGCAGCGGCAGCACCACGTGTGCGGCTTCCGCGGTCGGCGTCAGCTGGGTCTCGAAGACCACGAGGAACTTCGCCCGCCGCGTCCAGGTCTCGAAGGCCGAGCCGGGGACCGCCGTGCCCAGCGGGTCGGCGCCGAACACGACCAGGACCTCCGGGTCGCCCTCGGGCTCCGGGTCGGCCGAGGCTGCGAGGGCCGCCACGCCCCGGCTGTTGCAGTCGCTGCGGACGTAGACGATGCCGGCGGCGGCGTTGCCCGCCAGCAGCCGGTCGAGCTCGGTCAGCAGGCGCGGGACCTGCCCGCCCGGGTCGAACCAGCCGCGGTGGGAGACGAACACGGGGTTCTTCGCGGCGGCGATCATCGCGGCCAGCTCCCGCAGGGAACCGGGGGCCAGGCCGGCCTCCGCCTCGACGCGCTCCGGGTCGGCGGCCGCGCAGACCGCCTGGAGGGCGGCGTCCGGCTGGGCGGCCAGCCGCCCGGCGTGCTCGGC
>DATDCY010000254.1 GCA_036524115.1 bacterium
CCTGCCACGCCGCCATCCGCGCCGGCCGCCGCCTCGCCCCTGCGGAGGCCGCCGCCCTCCTTGCGGACCTGGCCCGCTGCGAGAACCCGGGCGCCTGCCCGCACGGCCGGCCCACCACGATCACGATCGAGCGTGGCGAGATCGAGCGGCGCTTCAAGCGCACCTGAGCCGCGCCCGCCGCTGACGGTCGCCCTGGTCGGGCCCACGGCCAGCGGCAAGACCGCGGCCGGCATCCTGCTCGCGGAGGCCCTCGGCACCGCCGGGGTCATCAACTGCGACTCGCGGCAGGTCTACCGGCGGCTCGACGTGGGTACCGCCAAGCCGACCGCCGCCGAGCGCGCCCGCGTGCCGCACCACCTCGTGGACGTCGCCGACCCGCGCGAGCGCTTCACGGCAGCCGACTACCGCGCCGCGGCGCAGGCCGTCGTGTCCGCCTGCGCGGCGGCGGGCCGGGCGGCGCTGTTCGTCGGCGGCACCGGCCTCTACCTGCGCGCGGCGACCCAGGGGCTGTGCGCCGCACCGGCGGCCGAACCCGCGGTCCGCCGTTGGCTCGCCGCCCTCGCGACGACCCTCCCCGGCGGCCTGCACCCGCTGCTCGCGCGCGTCGACCCGGCCGCGGCGACCCGCATCCATGCGAACGATCGCTACCGCATCGTCCGCGCCCTGGAGGTCTATTTCCTCACGGGCGATCCGCTCTCCGAGCGCCAGCGGCGCCACCGCGAGGCGGGCCCCGGCGCCGCGGTGCGCACCTTCGCCATCGAGCTGCCGGCGGCGGAGCTGCGCCGCCGGATCGACGCGAGGCTGGACGAGATGGTCGCGGCCGGCTTCGTCGCCGAGGCGCGCAGCCTGCTCGCCGAGGGGCTGGACCCCGCCCTGCCGGCGCTGCGAGCCGTCGGGTACCCCCAGATGTTCGCGCACCTGCGCGGCGAGGCTTCGCTGGCGGAGACGCTCGCCGCCATCCGCCGCGCCACGTGGCAGTACGCGCGCCGCCAGCTCACGTGGTTCCGCGCGCTCCCCGGCATCGTCTGGGTGCCGGGTGGCGAAGACCGGCCGCCCGAGGCGGTCGCGGAGGCCGTCCTCTCGCTGCTGCGCCGGGGCCGCGCCGCGTGAGCGCCCGGGCACCGCGTCCCGCGCCGCGAGAGCGCGCCGTCCTCGTGGGCCTGCAACTGCGCGGGACTCCCGCCTGGGAGCTGGAGGACGCGCTGGACGAACTGGCGCGGCTCGTCGAGTCGGCCGGCGGCGAGGTCCTCGGCGTCTTCCGCCAGCGCCGCGAGCGGCCAGACCCCGCGACGCTCATCGGGCGGGGCAAGGCCACCGAGCTGGCGGCGCTGCTGGCCGAGCGCAGCGCGAACCTCGCCGTCTTCGAGCACGAGCTGACGCCGGGCCAGGAGCGGACCCTCGCCACGGCCCTCGGCGTCAAGGTCCTGGACCGCACCGACCTCATCCTCGACATCTTCGCCCAGCGGGCGCGCACCCGCGAGGGGAGGCTGCAGGTCGAGGTGGCGCAGCTCACGCGGCTGCTCCCGCGCCTCGTCGGCAAGTCCCCGGAGCTCTCGCGGCTCGGCGGCGGCATCGGCACCCGCGGCCCCGGCGAGACGCGCCTGGAGTCCGACCGGCGCCGGGTGCGCGAGCGGCTGGCGGCGCTGCGGGAGAGGATCGCGGCGCTCGGCCGCCACCGCTCCCTCTATCAGCGGCGCCGCCGCAGGGCGCCGGTGCCGGTGGTCGCGCTCGTCGGCTACACCAACGCCGGCAAGTCGACGCTCCTCAACGCGCTCGCCGGCAGCCGCGTGCTGGCCGAGGACCGCCTCTTCTCGACCCTGGACCCGACCAGCCGCCGCATCGCGCTGCCCGGGGGCGGTGCCTTCGTGCTCACCGACACGGTCGGGTTCATCCGGCACATCCCGCCGCAGCTCACGGCGGCGTTCACGGCGACGCTCGGGGAGCTGCACGAGGCGGACCTGCTCCTGCACGTGACCGACCTGAGCCACCCGGCCCACGAGGAGCAGCGCGCGACCGTCCTCTCCTTCCTGCGCGAGCTGGGCCTCGAGTCCGTCCCGCGCCTCGAGGTCTGCAGCAAGGTCGACCGGCTCCCCCCCTCGGACCCCCTGCGCCGCGGGGGCCTCGTCGCCCCGGACACGGTCGCCGTCTCCGCGGTCAGCGGCGCGGGGATCGACGCGCTGCTGGCGCGGGTGCGCGAACTGGTGGCCGGCGCGGGGGAGCGGGAGCGCGAGCTTCTCGTCCCGTACCCCCGGCTCGGCGCCCTGGCGCGCCTGCGCCGCGCGGGACGCGTGCTCGCGGAGACCGCTGGTCCCGAGGGCCTCCTCGTGCGCCTGCGCTGCGACGACGCCGAGGCCGCCCGCCTCGAGCGCGCGCTGGCGGCGGACCCGCCCACCGGCCCCGCGGGCCTCGATTGACAGGGCGGGGACACCCGCCCTACCATCGCCGCGGGAAACGAACACACCGACAACACGGACGGCAAGGAGGATCCTGACCATGAACACGAGCAGAGCGACATCGCTCCTGGCCGGCGCCCTCGCGCTGACCCTGGCCGCGGCCTGCGCGCCCATGCAGCCGACCGCCATGGTCACCAGCGGCCCCGGCCCCGGCATCGCGGAGGCGCAGGCGGTCCCCTACAACGGCCCGAAGGCCCGGATCACCGTCTCGAAGTTCACGGACAAGAGCGCCAAGGGGTACGGCGGCATCGGCGAGGGCATGAGCGAGATGATGACGACGGCCCTCTTCAACACGAACCGCTTCATCGTGCTCGAGCGCGGAGAGCTTGGCGAGGTGCTGCGGGAGCAGGACCTCGGCGCGAGCGGCCGCATCAAGAAGGGGACCGAGGCGGCCATCGGCGAGGTCGAGGGCGCGGAGCTGCTCGTCGTCGGCGCCATCACCGAATTCGAGCCCAACGCCGCCGGCGCGGGCGGGGGGCTGGTCCTCCCGGGCTTCGGCGCCGGTCTCGGCGTCAAGACCGCCCACGTGGCGATCGACATCCGCGTCATCGACGCGAAGACCTCGCGCATCCTCGCGGCGCAGACGGTCGAGGGCCGCGCGCAGGACATCGGCGGCCTCGGCGCGATCGCCCCCGGCCCCCTGGCCATCGGCTTCGGCGCGTTCGCGAAGACCCCGATGGAGAAGGCCATCCGCGTCTGCATCCAGACGGCGGTCAACTTCATCGCCCAGCAGACGCCGGCCCAGTACTATCACTACTAGCGGTCCGTTATTGATCGCTGATCGCGGGCGCCACGCCGTCGTCCCGGCCCTCCTGCTGGCGGCCGCGGCGTTGCTCGCCGCCGCGGCGCCGGCGACGGCCGCGGCGGTGCCGGGCGCCCTCG
>DATDCY010000255.1 GCA_036524115.1 bacterium
CGCGGCGCGGGAAGGCGCACGAGGCGGCAGGGGTGGCGCGCCGCGATGCCGGCGCTGTCGTCGGCGGAGCCGTCGTCGACGACGACGACCTCGCCGTCGGGCTGCGCCGCGGCGCACGCGGCCGCGAGGCACGCGTCCAGCGTGCGCGCGCCGTTGCGGACGGGTATGACGACCGAGATCACGTCAGGGATGATAGAGCGGGCGCGAAGAAGCCCGCAAGAAGGTGCAGGCTTGTGCTCGAGCCCGCCTGCACCCCGGCTTCCCGTCTGTCACGAGAAGCACCGTCTCCAGACACGGCCAACGCCGGCGCGAACCGCGCAGGTCCCGGGCAGGAAGAAACAAAGCGCCCGCCGGTGGGGCGGCCCCGAAACGGGGGCCGTCCGGCGGGCGCTGCGGGTGCGGTTGCCGGGCCGCGACCTAGGCCTTCTTGATGTAGATGTCCCAGGCGCCGTCGCCGACCTTCTCGACCTCGCACGTGTACCCCTGCTTCTCGCAGAACTTGGGGATCGACTCCTCGGCGGAGGCGGGGGCGTCGCACTTGACCTTGATGACCTGGCCGCTGCCGAGCTTCTCCAGCGCCTTCTTGGTGAGCACCAGCGGGTACGGGCAGACCCGGCCCAGCACGTCCAGCGTCGAGTTCTCCTGACCCTTCATCGCCATCGACTGCGTCCTCCCTGTTGCGCCCTGAGCGGCGCCTGTTGCTAGAAGAAGAGGAGATGATCCGCGCCCTTGAGCTCGGCGTGGATCGTCTCCCACGGGACCACCTGCACCGTCGTGTCCGCGCCCATCGCCGAGGCGTCGGGCATGTCCGCCTCGGCCACCCCGAAGCGCGCGAGGTCCTCCTTGCAGACGAGGATCTTCAGGTCGCAGAGCAGCGCGTTCTGCAGGTGGTTCTCCGTGCTCGTGATCCCGTACGTCTCCATGGCCTTCTGGTTGTTCTTGCAGTTGAGCACGCCCTCGCCCACGAAGGCGACCACCGGCACGACCGCGTCACCGTCCTCGAGGTAGATGTCGACGGTCTGGCTCGCGATGGCGTGGGTCAGCGCGAGCTTCGGGTTCTCGCTCTTGTAGCCCAGGCGCTGCACGAGGAACGCCATCTTCGTCGTCTTGGCCATGATCACTCACCTCCGATGTGCAGCACCCGGTCGGCCGCGTGGCAGCTCGCCAGGTACCAGTCCATGCTCTTGCGGATGAATTTCGGGTGGTCGAACGTGTCCTCCTTGTGGAAGCCGCGCGCCTCGGCGCAGGCCTCGCAGGCGCAGCAGTTCAGGCCCTTCTCCATCGCCGCGCGCAGCCGCTTGTCGAGGTAGGAGTAGTCCTTGAAGGCCTTCTGCCCCTTCTTCGAGAGCGACGTGCCGTTGCCCGACACCCAGAAGTCCACCTGGTGCCCCTTCTCGACGGCGGCCTCCGCCAGCCGGACGGCGAAGTCCAGCGACATCGAGCCCACGAGGGACGAGAAACAACCGATCGTCAGCTTTGCCATGAGTGCGTCCCCCTTCCCTAGAGCCAGGCGAGCTTCGGGTAGTCGCTGAAGATCAGGTCGACGATGTCGCCGTACCCGAGCACCTTGACCCGCGCGTCGACCGCGTCCGCGGCGAAGCCGCGGGTCTCGAGGTCCTCGCGCAGCGCGTACACGCGCGGCGCCGCGTCCAGCAGCGGCGAGCCTTTGCCTCCCTCGGCGAGGGCGGCGTGGTAGACGCCGTTCTGGACGAGGAAGATGCCGAGCTGGTCGGACTTCAGTCGTCCCAGCGTGTCCACCGCGATCTGGTAATCACTGACGAACACCCCAAGCTTCATGCCCGTTCCCTCCCTGGTCTGTTTCAGGGCGACCTTCGCCCCACGACCATAGGTATTCCGAGTCAACCTGTCAAGTAGACAGCCACCGGCCGCGCCGTCACCGGCCGGCACGGGCCGGCGGCCGTCTGCGCAATGCTCTTGATCCGCGGGGACGCAGGATGGAATAATGGGGCGGAAGGCGCACTGCGGCGGCCAATCGGTCCGGCTTTCCCGGGAGCACGGGAGGACCCCATGCACGAGTACAGGAAGTTCCTCAGGGAGTTCGAGGAGTTCAGGATCCGCGCGCGCCACCTGTTCGAAGGCGCGCACCTGGCGGCCGGCAGCGAGGACGCCACCAGCGCGGGCGAGTGGACGCCGGCCGTCGACGTCTACGAGACCGCGGATCGCATCGTCATCGCCGCCGAGGTCGCCGGCGTCCGCCGCGAGGACGTGAGCATCGAGGTCGAGGGCGAGATCCTCACGCTGCGCGGCCGGCGCCCGCCCGACCGCGCCGGCGTCGCCGCGGAGAGCTACCGCAGGATGGAGGTGCCCTCGGGCGCCTTCGAGCGCTCCTTCCGCCTGCCCTACGCGGTGGGGGAGGAGGGCGTCGAGGCCGTGCTGCGCGACGGCGTGCTCACGGTCACGGTCCCGCGGCACCCGCCCTCGCGGGGGCGGCGCATCGCGGTGGAGACCGGCTAGAGAGCGCGCGCGTGGCCACGGAACCGGACTACTACGGCCTCCTGGGGATCGAAGCGAAGGCCAGTGCGCGCGAGATCCGCCGCGCGTGGCTCAAGCTCGCCCGCCGCGAGCACCCCGACGTCAACCCCGGCGATCGCGACGCGCCCGGCCGCTATGCGCGCCTGCAGGAGGCGTACCGGGTGCTCTCGCAGCGCCCGCTGCGCGAGGAGTACGACCGCCGCGGGCGCAGCCCGGCGGCCGCGCCGTCCGAGCTCGCCAAGGTCCGCGCCGGGGCGGCCGCGCCGAGCCGCTGGGAGCAGGTGGTCCGGGAGCTCTTTCCGGAGGCGACCCCGGCGGAGTCGTTCTCCGCCCCCGCGCGCGGCGAAGACGCGCACCTGGTCCTCGAGGTCGGCTTCGAGCAGGCGCTGCGCGGCGCGGTCCTCGAGACCGGCTACCAGCGCGAGGCGACCTGCCCGGACTGCCGCGGCCGCCGCTGGGCCCCCGGGGCGACGGTCGAGAGCTGCCGTGCCTGCGGCGGGCGCGGCGTGCTCGAGGTGCCCCACGGGCCGTGGTCGGTGCGGCGGATCTGCACCGCCTGCGACGGCGAGGGCGAGATCGGCACGCCGCGGTGCCGCACCTGCCGCGGCAAGGGGCGACTGACGCTCGCGGAGCGCCGCGAGGTGCGCATCCCGCCGGGCAGCGCCTCGGGAAGCCGGATCGTGGTCCCGGGGGGCGGGCAGGACGGCCGCCGCGGCGGCGAGCCCGGCGATCTCGTCGTGACGCTCAAGGTGCACGCGCACCCCTCGCTCGAGCGGCGCGGGCGCAACCTGCTCGCGACGGTGGGCGTGCCCCTGGCCCGGGCGATCCTCGGCGGGCCGGTCCACGTGCCGACCGCCGAGGGGCGCTCGACGCTGCGCCTGCCGCCGGGGACCCAGTGCGGGCAGCAGTTCACGCTGCGCGGCAAGGGCGTGCCCTCGCCCGAGGGCGGCGGACGCGGCGACCTGCTGGTCACCATTGAGGTCGCGATCCCCTCGGCCGACGACCCGCGGGTGCGCCGGGTCGCGCTGGAGCTGGAAAAGACGCAGCCGGACGCCGGCCGGGAGGAGCGGTGAGCCCGCGGGGCCGGCGCGCGCGTCCTGTTGCGGCCGCGGACATCGCCGACCTGGCGGGCGCGCGGGCGCAGGGCGCCGACCGGGAGACGCCGCTGTTCATGATCAGCGTCGTCGCCGAGCTGCTCGGCATCCACCCCCAGACGCTGCGGCTGTACGAGCGCGAGGGCTACGTGCGGCCGCGCCGCACCCGCGGCGGCACGCGCCTGTACTCGGAGGCCGACGTCGAGACCGTGCGGCGCATCCTGCACCTGACGCGGGATCTCGGCGTGAACCTCGCGGGAGTGGAGGTCGTGCTCGAGATGCGCCGCAAGCTCGAGCGCATGCAGGCGGAGCTGGCCGAGGCGCTCGAGTTCATGCGGCGCGAGATGCGCCGCGAGGTCGAGCGCCAGCGCTCGCGCACGGCGCTCGTGCGCGTGGGGTCGCGGGCCACGGTGCGCCGCGCCCCGGGGCCGGGCGGGGGGGCGTATGGCGGCTGAGCGGCGCTCGCAGTCCACCGCCGGCACCTCGTCGCTCGGGACCTACCTGCGCGAGATCTCCAAGATCCCGCTGCTGACGCGCGAGGAGGAGATCCGCCTCGGCAAGCTCGCCCGCAAGGGGGACCAGCGCGCCATCCAGAAGCTCGTCGAGGCCAACCTGCGCTTCGTCGTCAAGGTCGCCAACCGCTTCTCCGGCGCCGGCCCCTCGCTCCTGGACCTGATCAACGAGGGCAACATCGGCCTGCTGCAGGCCGCCAAGCGCTTCGACCCGGGGCGCAACGTCAAGTTCATCTCCTACGCGGTCTGGTGGATCCGCCAGGCGATCATGCAGATGCTCGCGGAGCAGAGCGGCCCGACGCGCCTGCCGCTCAAGCAGGCGGGCCTGCTCTACCGGCTGCGCGCCAAGAGCGAGGAGCTGACCAAGCGCAACGACCGCGAGCCCTCGACGCAGGAGCTGGCGAAGGCGCTCGACATCCCGGTGCGCGAGATCGAGGAGGTCCAGCGGGTGGCGCGGCGGCCCGTGTCGCTCGACAGCCCGGTGACGGAGGACTCCGAGACGGCGCACCTCGACCTCATGGCGGACGAGGACGCCGCCCCCGTCGACCAGGAGCTCATCGAGAAGTCGCTCAAGGACGAGATCGCCGGCCTGCTCTCGCACCTGGCGCCGCGCGAGCGCGAGGTGCTCGAGCTGCGCTTCGGCATCGCCACGGACGAGCCGATGACCCTCGAGGACGTCGGGCGGCAGCTCGGCCTCTCGCGCGAGCGGATCCGCCAGATCGAGAAGAAGGCCAAGCGCAAGCTCCAGCGCCTCGCGCGCTCCCGGCACCTCGCGGACTTCCTCGACTGACACCCCCCGGCGCCCCCCGGATGCCTGCGGCGAGCGGCTGGTCCCCGGGGTGGCCGGCGCTGCTGCCGCTGGCCGGCCTCGTCGCCACGCTCCCCCTCGGCTTCCTCGTCCCGGCGCGCCGGGGCGGCGCGGCGCTGGCGCGGAGCTTCGCGGCGCTCAACGCCGCCGTCGCCCTCTGGAACCTCGACGTGCTGCTGCTCTTCGCCGCGCCCGACGGGGAGACCGCCGAACGGATCGACCGGCTCTTCCAGGCGCCGATCATCGCGCTGCCCTTCCTGGCGCTGCTCTTCTTCTTCGTCTTCCTCGGCCGGCGCCTCACCGAGCCGCTGCTCGTCGGCTTCGGCGCCTGGGGGGCGGCCCTCGTGGCCGCGAGCACCGGGCCGCGCTACTTCACGGGATGGCGTCACCTCTGGTTCGGCTGGTACGGCACGCCGGGGCCCCGGTACGTCTTCTTCGTGGCCTACGTGCTGACCTACCTCGGGCTGTCCACGGTGCTGCTGGCGCGGGAGGCGCGCGCGACGCGCGACCACCGGCGGCGCACGCAGGCGCAGTACCTGCTCGCGGCCAACCTGCTGCTCGGGCTGGCGAGCCTGACCAACTTCCTGCCGCTCTGGGGGCTGCCGTTCCTGCCGCTGGGCAACGTCGCCTCGGTCGGCTACGTCGCGCTGATGGGGGTCACCATCAGGCGCCACCGCCTCCTCGACGTGCAGGCGATCTTCCGCGCCGGGATGCTCTACTCCCTGCTGACGACCCTGCTCACCGTGGTGTACTTCTCGCTCCTGCTCGGCATGCAGCACTGGCTCCAGCGCGAGGTCTTCGCCGGCTCGCTGGTGCTGCCGATGCTCCCCGCGCTCGCGGTCGGCTTCGCGGTCGGGCCGCTCAAGGCGTCGCTCCAGGAGCGGCTCGACCGCACCTTCTTCCGCTCGCGCGCCGAGTCGCGGGCGCGGCTCGAGGCGTTCTCCGCCGTGCTCGCGCGGTGCGAGCGCGAGGAGGGGCTCTGGGCAGCCGCCTGGGAAGAGGGGTGGCGCCACGCGCACCCCGAGGGCGGCGTCGTGCTGCGCGAGGCCCACGGCGTCTTCGACCCGGTGGCCGGGCCGGGCGCCGCCGTCGCCGGCGCGGAGGGCGCGGGGGCGCTGCTCGCGGGCCCCGAGGGGACACGCCGGCTGCCCGCGGGAGGGGCCTTCGAGGTCGCGGTCCCGGTGCTGGGGCGCGAGGGCCTGCTCGGCGGCTGCCTGCTCGGGCCGAAGGCGAACGGGGAGCTCTGGAAGGCCGCCGACCTGGCGTACCTCGACGCGATCGCGGGGATGGCGGCGCTGGCGATCGAGCAGGCGCGCCTGCGCGAGCGCGTCGGCCGCGAGGAGCGCCTCGCCGCGCTCGGCCGTATGGCGGGCGTGGTCGCGCACGAGCTGCGCAACCCGCTGAACAACATCCGCGCCACCGTGGGCGTGCTGCGCCGGCACGTGGACGCCACGGCGGCGCCGCTGCTCGGCGTCGTGGAGACGGACATCGACCGCGGGGAGGGCTTCATCCGCGACGCGCTCTTCGCCTGCGGCGAGCAGCGCCCGCACCTCGTGCCGATCGACCTCGCCCTCGCGCTGCGCGAGTTCGCCGACCGCTGGCCCTGCGGCGCGTTCGCCGGCGCGCCGCTGGAGCTGGCGGCCCCGCCCGAGGGCCTGTGGGTCCGCGGCGATCTCTTCGAGCTGCGGCGGGTCTTCGAGAACCTCGCACGCAACGCGGCAGAGGCGACGGGCGGGCGCGGGAGCATCGTCGTCCACGCCGAGCGCGCGGCCGACGGGGGCATCGCGGTGTCGGTCGCGGACGGGGGGCCGGGGATCGAGCCGCGCCTGCTGCCGGTGATCTTCGAGCCGTTCCAGACGACCAAGAGGGGCGGGACCGGCCTCGGGCTCTCGATCGCGAAGGGGGTCGTTGAAGCGCACGGTGGGCGCATCGGCGCGGCGAACCGCCCCGGCGGCGGGGCGGTCCTGCGGGTCTGGCTCCCTGGGGCAGACCGGTGAAAAGGGCCCATCGGCGGCTCCTTGCCGGCGCGAGTTCTGCGAGTGCGGGAAGTGCCTGCGGCGGGCATCAGCCCGCCTCAGCATCCGCTGCGTCGCGCGCCTTGCATCTGGACCCTTTTGACCGGTCTGCCATGAGAGGCATCGTTTCGTTGCGATGATGGAGGAAGAGTGATGGCTGAGAGCAAGGGTACTGCGCCGTGGAAGGTGCTCCTCGTCGACGACGAGCAGAGCGCGCTGCAGATGTACGGGGCGCTTCTGCGCGAGGACGGCATCCCGGTGCTCACCGCGGCGACGGCCGAGCGGGCGCGGGCGCTCGCCGCGGGCGAGCCGCGCCTCGGGCTCGTGGTGCTGGACCTCGTGCTCCCCGACGTGGTGGGCCTGGAGCTCTTCCGCGCCCTGCGCGCGGCGCGGCCGGAGGTCCCGATCGTGATCCTCACCGCGTTCGGCAGCGTGGACTCGGCCGTGCAGGCGATGCACGAGGGCGCCTTCACCTACCTGACGAAGGCCGCGGCCGAGATCGAGCAGTGGCGCTCCATCGTGCGTGGCGGCCTGGAGAAGCGCGCGCTCGAGGAGGAGAACCGCGCGCTGCGCGAGCGCCTCGGGGAGGCGGGCGCGGGCGAGCTGATCGGCCGCTCGGCGAAGATGGCGGAGCTGCGCGAGCGCCTGGCGAGCTACGGCGGCTCGCAGGCCACGGTGCTCATCCAGGGCGAGAGCGGGACCGGCAAGGAACTGGCGGCGCGCGCGATCCACCGTGCGAGCCCGCGGTGGGAGGGGCCGTTCGTCGGCGTCAACTGCGGGGCGCTGCCCGCGCAGCTGCTCGAGAGCGAGCTGTTCGGCTACGAGAAGGGCGCCTTCACCGGCGCGGTCGCGACCAAGCCGGGGCTCTTCGAGCTGGCGCACGGGGGGACGGTGTTCCTCGACGAGATCGGCGAGTGCTCGCCGGAGCTGCAGGTGCGCCTGCTGCGGGTGCTCCAGGAGCGGGAGGTGCAGCGCCTCGGCGGGACGCGGCCGGTGCCGACCGATTTCCGGCTCGTGGCGGCGACGAACCGCCGCCTCGAGGAGGAGGTGAAGGCCGGCCGCTTCCGCGAGGACCTCTTCTACCGCGTCAACGTCATGGACGTGGCGATGCCGCCGCTGCGCGAGCGCCGCGACGACGTCCCCCTGCTGGCGGCCTTCTTCCTCGAGCGTTTCTCGCGCCGCGAGGGCAAGGCGCTCCAGGGCATCGGCTCGGCCGCCCTCGAGCGGCTCGTCGGGCACGAGTGGCCGGGCAACGTGCGCGAGCTGGAGAACGCGATCGAGCGCGGGGTCGTCGTGGCGCGCGGGCCGTTCCTCGAGGTCGCCGACCTGCCGCCGCACCTGCGGCCGGCGGCCGCGGCGGCGCCCGTGGCGGACTTCGCGGGACGCGACGTGACGCTCGCGGAGGTCGAGAAGGCGCTCGTCGCGGCGGCGATGGAGCGCCACGGCGGCAACAAGAGCCAGGCGGCGCGGGTCCTCGGGATCTCGCGCAAGCTGCTCTACTCCAAGCTGCGGGAGCACGGGCTCGGCGGCGGGGAGGCGCCGGATGCGGAAGAGGCCTGAGCGCACGCCGGCGGGGAGGCGCGCGCAGCGGACCGATCTGCACGGGCTGCTGCGCCTGGCGAAGCCGCCTGGCCCGAGCTCGAACGAGGTCCTGCAGCAGGTGCGCCGGCACCTGGGCTGGGCGAAGGCGGGGCACGCGGGCACGCTCGACCCGGCGGCGTCGGGGCTGCTGCTGGTGCTGCTCGGGGAGGCGGCGAAGCTCGTGCCGTACCTCGCCGCCCTCGAGAAGGAGTACGTCGGCGTGGCGCGCTTCGGCGCCGAGACCGACACCCAGGACGCGGCCGGCGCGCCGACGCGCACCGCGCCGTGGGAGCACGTCGATGCGGTACGCGTGGCCGCGTCGCTGGCCTCCTTCGCCGGCGCGTCCGAGCAGGAGCCGCCGATGTTCTCGGCGCTGCAGGTCGGCGGTCGCCGGCTCTACGACCTGGCCCGCGAGGGGCGGGAGGTGGAGCGCGCGGCGCGGACCATCGTGGTCAGCGAGATCCGCCTCCTCGACTGGCGTCCCCCGGACGCCGAGTTCCTCGTGCGCTGCTCATCGGGGACCTACGTGCGCACCATCGCGCGCGACCTGGGGGCGCTCTGCGCGAGCGCGGCGCACCTGGCGTCGCTGACGCGCACGGGGATCGGGCCGTTCCGGCTCGAGGGCGCGTCCACCCTGGAGGAGCTGGCGGCGTTGCCCGCCGGCGCCGCGCCACCGCTCGTGCGCCTCGCCGACGCCGTGGCGCACCTGCCGGCGGTGGCGCTCTCCGACCGGGAGGCCGCGGGGGTGTTCGATGGTCGCGCCCCGGTGCTGCCTGCGGGCGACGTCCCGGCGCACGTGGCCCCGGGTGGGACTCTGGCGCTGCTGGACGCCTCGCGCCGGCTGCTGGCCGTGGCGAAGTTCATCGCGCCGGGCGTCCCGGTGGAACTGCTGCGGGGGTTCCGCGAACCCTAGGCAGGCCTCGCCTGCTACCAGCTGCTCGGCTCGGGCGCCGTGGTGTGGCAGCTGACCGCCGAACAGCCCTGCGTCGACTGCGTCCAGCCGAAGCTCACCGCCGCCGCGGCGAAGCTGCCGCCGGCGGCGACGTCCTTCTCGCGGTTCACGTGCCTGCCGCCGCCGACGTCGATCGTCGCGCCCTCGGCCGTCGTCGTGACGTGACAGTTCTGGCAGCCCGCGCCGAGGACGTCGTGACGCGCATGGTTGCCGGCCGCGTCGGCCGGGTACGAGCGGCCCACGCCGTCCCCGTCGCCATCGCCGTGGCAGGCGTCGCAGGCGAGGTTGCTCGTGGACCAGTCCGGCGTGTTGAATCCGGTCATCCAGACCGCGCTGCCGACGGCGGCCGTCGATGTGCCGTCCGAGTGGCAGTAGATCTGCGAGCAGCGGAAGCCGTTGGCCGCGGCGTCCCAGACATAGTCCGGCGTGGCCTCCGGGTCCGCCGGGTCGAACGCCGCGGCCGCCGGGTTCCAGGACGGGTCGAACCAGACCGAGCGGTAACTCGCCGGGGTGGTCGCGTGCGTCAGGCCGTTCGTTCCCTGGTAGTGGCACGCCCTGCACGGGAAGCCGTAGCCGCTCGGCCCGGCTTGGGAGTGCCGGGCGTGCGGGCTCCGGGTCTCGTTGTAGGTGGGTACCAAGCCGTCGTAGCCCGGCGCCTGCGTGGGCAGCAAGGTGGGCGGCTGGCCGTGGCAGCTCGTGCACGTCGCCGCGCCCACGCCGAAGGAGCCGGCGGGAGCGCCGAGGCCGTGCCGGTGGCAGTCCCCGCAGTCACTCAGCGGCAGCTGATCCTGTCCGCCGTGGTGGTTGCCGGTCATGAGCGTGCTCAGCGGCGCCAGGCGGGTCCCGTCCTGCGAGCTCCCGTTCGCGTGGCAGACACCGTTGTCGCAGACGCCAGCTCCGGCGACGTGCGGCGCGCTGTTGTCACTGATGTAGTAGTCGAAGTCCGTCGTCTTGCTGTTGTGCTCGAAGACGGTCAGCTCGGTCGGGCCCATGGTGCGGTTGGGCAGCTGGCGCGGGACCATCATCGTGTTGCTCGTCGCGCCGACGCCCTCGGCGTGCTCGTCGTGGCAGTCGATGCAGCCGACGCTCGAGCCCCCGGGGTTGTGCGCGATCTTCGTGTCGTGGCAGGTGTAGCAGATCGAGCGCTGCGACGTGCCGTAGCTCGAGAGCGCGGCATCCGGCACTGCGGCCAACATCTGGGGTGCGCGCGTGTCCGTGTGCGGCGAGTCGTGCTGGGAGCTGACGTTGTGGCAGTTGCCGCAGCCGAAGTTCAGCGTCCTGCCCGTCGAAGAGGTCGCCATGCCGTGGCCGTGCCGCGTGAACGTGTTCTGCCCCGGCCCGTCCCCGGTGTATCCGGCCGCGTCGCCGGGGTAGTGGCAGGTCGACGTGCAGTCCGTGCCGACGTCCAGCGCCGTCTCGAGGGCGCCCGTGCCGTTGACGTGCTCGTGCCCGTCGTTGAAGAGCTTCTGCTTGCTCGAGTAGTGCGTGTCGTGGCAGGAGCGGCACTGGTTGTTGCCGCCGCCGGAGGTCGTCTTCAGCGGCGTGCCGTCGTCCTCGACGATCGGCCCGCTGCCGCCGCTTGCCGCCGGCACGCCGTCCGCGTGCGTCGCCGTCGCGTTGAGGTGCACGTCGTTTTCCGCGGCCGACCCCTTCACGGGCGGCGCGGTGTTGCCGTGGCAGATCCGGCAGAGCGGGTCGTACTGGTTCGCCGCCGTGACGCTGCGCAGCATGTAGGGGTTCCACGCGTAGGCCGGCGGGCCATGCTCCGGGTACTTGGTGCCGAACTCCTTGCTCACCACGGAGGTCGCGGGGTTGCCGTCCGCGCTCTCGTCCGCCGGGGTCGCGGGATCGTCGCGCCCGTCGCCCTGGCCGTCGACGTCGTGGCAGTCAACGCAGTCCAGTTCGTTCGGGTAGTTCGTGGCCCAGGCGCTCGTGTACTCGTGGTTCGTGACCGCGCCGGTGACGAAGTTCCTCCCGACGGGGTGCATGGAGGCCTTGCCGGAGAAATCCATGAGGACTGCCCGCATCTTGGAGCGCGAGCCGATGTTGTGGCAGTACGTGCAGCCGAACTGGGCGGGGATCGTGCCGCCGTTGGCCTTCGTCATGTCGATCACGGTGCGGGAGGTCCTGTTGATGAAGCTCGTGCCCGCCGCGCCCGACGTCTCGTTCAGCGTATGGCAGGCGTAGCAGCCGAGCCCCTCCTGGACGAAGTGGAGGGCGGCCGCCGGCCGCGCGCCGCCGAGGAGGCACGCGAGCGCAAGCAGGGAGCCCAGTGCGGCCCCGGCGCTGCGACACCGCTTGCCCGCGCGCCGGCCCTTGTCACCAATCTTCACTGCGCACCTCCCGGCCCGCGACCGGCCAACCGTCGGTTCAGGGGCGAGCCGTCGAAGCCCTGTTGGCGTCGGGCCGGGGAAGATGGTACCACGATGGCGGGAAGGGGGCGCATGAACCTGATTCTCGTCCGCAGGAGCGAGCTCTCGCCTGGCGACCGCGTCATGCTCGCGGGAGAGCGCGCGCGGCACGTGCTGGGGGTGCTCGGCGCCGGGCCCGGCGCGACCGTGCGGGTCGGTCTGCTCGACGGGCCGCTCGGCACCGCGACCGTGCTGGGCGTCGACGGCGGTCGCGTCGAGCTGGCCTGCGCCTTCGAGCCCGACGCGCCGGAGGCGCCGCAGGTCGATCTGCTCCTGGCTGTGCCGCGGCCGAAGGTGCTGGCCCGCCTCTGGTCGCAGCTGGCGGCGCTCGGGGTGGGGCGGATCGTCCTGGCCAACGCCGCGAAGGTCGAGCGCTGCTACTTCGACAGCCACGTGCTCTCGCCCGGTTTCTTCACGCCGCGGCTGATCGAGGGGTTGCAGCAGGCGCGGGACACGCGACTGCCGCAGGTGCTGGTGCGCCGGCGCCTGCGGCCGTTCGTGGAGGACGAGCTGGGCGCGCTCTTCCCCGCGGGGCTGCGCCTGCTCGCCGACCCGGGCGGGGAGCGGCGGATCGCGGATGTCCTGCCGGCGGCGGCCGGGCGGGCGCCGGCGCGGGTCCTGCTCGCGGTCGGGCCCGAGGGCGGCTGGGTGCCCTTCGAGCTGGAGCTGCTGCAGCGGCACGGTTTCGCGGTCGTCGGCATCGGCCCGCGCACGCTGCGCACGGACACCGCCTGCATCGCGCTGCTGGGCCTCGTGGCCGAGCGGCTGAGGGCCTGACGCGACTCTCATCGCCTCTCGTGCCGGGTCCGTTCCGGGGTCGCCCGTGACCGGGCCGCGGGGGCGGGGCGGCGCCGTGCGTGCGCTGAGCTGCGCGCTCGACCGCAGCTTGTCCGGCCCTCCGCTCAAAACGCATGACTCGCCCTTCGGGCTCAAACAATGCGTTTCGCCCCTGCGGGGACGCTCCGGTCCGGCCGCTGCGGTTCCCTCGCGCTCCGCCATGCTCGCGTCCGTCCCCGCCCCGGTCACGCCCTGGTGCGTTCCAGGAACAGCGGAGGGGTGGCGCGAAGCGGGGGACCCCCGCGGGGCGGACCGAAGGGAGCACCGTGGGGGTGGGCAGCGACAGGACCCCGCAGCGTGCACGGGGAACTAGCCAGGCCTTCAAGGCCTTACGCATAGGGGAGCGTGAGGATCACGGAGGTGCCCTCGTCCTGGATGCTCTGGATCTCGAGGCGCCCGCCGTGGTGCTGGAGGATCTCGCGCGCCAGGAAGAGCCCGAGCCCGCTGCCGTTCTCCTTGAGCGTCGTGAACGGCGTCGTCAGCCGCGAGAGCGCCTCGGGCGGGATCCCCTCGCCCGTGTCGCTGACGGTGATGCGATAGCCGGCCGGCGAGTCCTCGGTCGACACCGTGATCGCGCCGCCGGCCTTCATCGCGTCGCGCGAGTTGGCGAAGAGATTCAGCAGCACCCGGCGCAGCTGCCGCTGATTGAGGCGCAGCGTGGCCGGGCGGGCCCGGAAGGCGGTGCCGACGGCGATGGCGCGGCGCGCGTTCTCGGCGGCGACGTCGGCGACGAAGGCGCGCAGGAACTCCTCGATGTCCGTCTCCTGGCGCTCGCCGCCGGCCAGGCGCGCCAGCGCGAGGTAGCTCTCGACGATCTCGTTGAGCCGCTCGACCTCCTCCTCGAGCACGTGGCAGTAGTGGCGCAGCCGCTCCGCCTGGGGGCCCCGGGTGCGGCGCACGCGCTCCTGCAGCAGATCGGAGTTGAGGAAGATCGAGTTGAGCGGCGAGCGGATCTCGTGCGCGACCTTGCCGGCGACGATCGCCATCGCCGAGAGCTTCTCCGAACGCTCGAGACGGCGCTGGAGCTCGAGCACCTCGGTGCGGTCGAGGACCCAGGCGAGCAGGCGGGCG
>DATDCY010000256.1 GCA_036524115.1 bacterium
TCTCGGCAATGCGCTTGTCGGCATGAAACGGCCCGAAGGCGTTGCCGCACTCGAGCGGGCCATCAGCATCAAGCCTGACTATGTGCCTCCGTATACTTCGCTTGCTTGGTACTACCTTGGTGTTGGAGACCTCCGAGGCGCTGAGGCGACGGCACGACGACTTCGCCAGCGGGACATACTGCAAGCGGATCGTTTGGAAAAGGTCATCGACTTTACGAGATCAACGAGGCCTCGCTGAAACCTTGTTTGGGACCCGATGGGTCCTTCTCATCCCGGTGGATTTCGGGTGGCCGAGGAGGCTGGCGGGCGGCCGGCGGAGCGCCCACGCCGGCCGCGCACTGACGGCCGCCCCTTCAGCCCTCCCCGGGCAGCCCGTACTTCCTGAGCTTCAGGTACAGCGTCTTGCGGTCGATGCCCAGCACCTGGGCGGCCCGCGACTGGTTGCCGCCGGCCTCGCGCAGCACCCGCAGGATGTGCTCGCGCTCGATCTCCTCCAGCGAGAGCGCCGCGCCCGCCGCCGGGGCCGCGCCAGCAGGCGCGGCGCCGGCGCGCGCCGGCATCGCCAGGTCCTCCGGGCCGATCAGCTCGCCGTCGCAGAGGATCACGGCGCGCTCGATGACGTTCTCCAGCTCGCGCACGTTCCCCGGCCAGTCGTAGCCGGCCAGCGCCGCGAGCGCCTCTGGCGTCAAGTCGTGCGGCGCCCGCTGGCGCTTGCGCCCGTAGGTGGCGAGGAAATGGCGCGCCAGCGCCGGGATGTCCTCGGGCCGCTCGCGCAGCGGCGGGATCGTCACCGTGATCACGTTGAGCCGGTAGAAGAGGTCCTCGCGGAAGCGCCCCTCGGCGATCAGGGCGCGCAGGTCGCGGTTCGTCGCCGCGAGCAGCCGCACGTCGACGTGCTGCGCGCGCGTGGCGCCGACGCGCCGGTACTCGCCGGTGTCCAGAAAGCGCAGCAGCTTGGGCTGCAGCGCCAGCGGCAGCTCGCCGATCTCGTCGAGGAAGAGCGTTCCCTTGTCGGCGACCTCGACGAGGCCGTGCTTCGTCGCCACCGCGCTCGTGAAGGCGCCGCGCTCGTGCCCGAAGAGCTCGGACTCGATGAGGTGCTCGGAGAAGCTCGCGCAGTTGAGCGGGACCAGCGGCGCCTCGCGGCGCTCGCTGGCGCGCCAGATCGTGTTCGCCACCAGCTCCTTGCCGGTGCCGCTCTCGCCGAGGATGAGCACCGGCGAGTCGGTCGGGGCCACCTTGCGGATCAGCGCGTGGACCTCGCGCATCTGGCGGCTCTCGCCGACGAAGTCCGGCGGGATCTCCTGGCGCACGAGCTCCTGCTCGAGCAGGCGGCTCTTGGCGGTGAGCGCGCCGAATTCGTGGGCGCGGTTGATGAGCACGATCAGCTCGTCGAGCTTGTAGGGCTTGGTCAGGTAGTCGAAGGCGCCGTTCTTCATCGCCTCGACCGCGGTCTCGACCGTCGCGCGGCCCGTGAGCACGATGATCGCCGGCGCGCCGGGGTCCTGCCGCAGGCGCTTCATCGTCGCCGGGCCGTCGAGGCCGGGCATCACGATGTCGAGGAGGATCACGTCGAAAGGGCGCCCCCGCAGCAGCGCGAGCGCGGCCTCGCCGTCGGCGGCGACCTCCACGGCGAAGCCCTTGCGGCCGAGCTCGCGTTTGAGCAGCCGGCGGAAGGGCTCCTCGTCGTCGACGACCAGGACGCTGATCACGGCGCGCCCACGGCCGGCAGGGTGATCACGAAGGCCGTGCCGGCGCCCGGCGCGCTCTCGACGTCGATGGAGCCGCCGTGCTCCTCGACGATGCGGTGGCAGATCGTGAGGCCGAGCCCGGTCCCCTCGCCGACGGGGCGCGTCGTGAAGAACGGATCGAAGATCTTGCCGACGATCTCCGGCGGGATGCCGGCGCCGGTGTCGCGGACGCTGAGGCGGATGGCGCCGCCGGCGCTCCCGGGGCGCACCGGGCCGGCCTGCGCCTCCGTCGTGATCGTGATGCCCCCGCCCGGAGGGGTGAAGGAGATGGCGTTGAGCAGCAGGTTCATCAGCACCTGCCGCAGGCTGCCGGCGTCGGCCTGGATCTTGGGCACATCCCGCGTCAGCCGCAGGTCGATCCGGTGCTGCAGGCGCGCCGTGCGGTGCTTGAGCAGGAGCAGCACCTCCTTGATCAGCTCGTTGACGTCGATCTCGCGGAAGGTGCCGCCCGAGGGGCGGGCGAATTCCAGCAGGCTCTGCAGGATCCCCTTGCAGCGGAAGATCTCGCGGTGGATCGTCCGCAGGTACTCGGGGAAGTCCTCGAAGGACTCCACGCGCGCCAGCGCGGGATCGCCCGCGCGATCCAGGAGCGCCTCGGCGTAGCCCGCGATGATCCCCAGCGGGTTGTTCACCTCGTGGGCGATGCCGGCGACGAGCGTGCCGAGCGAGGCCAGCCGGTCGGAGCGCACGAGCTGCTGCTCGAGCCGCTTCTGCCCGGTCACGTCCTTGAGGTAGTGCACGATGGCGTAGAGGCGCCCCTCCTCGTCCGAGAGCGGGTAGGCCCGGAAGTGGAAGATGCCGCCGGCGGCGCTCGTGAACTCCCGCGACATGGGACGGCGGCCCGCGCGCGTCTCGTCGCAGAGGCAGCGGGTCGTGCCGAGGCCCAGGCGCGCGAGCACCTCGGCGCAGGGGCGGCCGGCGAGCTCCGCGGCGGAGCGGCCGACGGCGCGCAGCAGCGCGCGGTTGGCGCGCACGACCCGCCGCCGGTCGTCCTCGATCCAGACCAGGTCGGTGATGGCGTCGAAGGTGCGCTCCCACTCCTTCTTCTCGCGCGAGATCTCCTCGAAGAGCGCCGCGTTCTCGAGCGCGATCGCGATGTGCTTGGCCGCCGGCAGCAGCAGCGCCAGGTCCCGCTCGGAGTAGCGCCCCGGGACCGTGGAGTCGAAGTTGAAGACCCCGAGCATGCGGTCGTGCGAGAGCGGGATGCTGATCGTCGAGCGGATGCCCTCCGCGAGCAGCTTGCGGTCGAGCGCGAAGGGGGTGCGCTCCAGGTCGGTGCTGATCCACGGTCGGTTGTTCCGCACGACCCAGCCGGCGCTGGTGCCCTCCATCGGGGCGCGCACGCCGCGGGGCAGGCGGGTGCGCATCTCGGTGTCGAGCGCGTAGATCAGCAGGTCGTCCTGCTGCTCGCGGTACAGCAGCAGGCTCGCGCGGCTGTAGTCGATGAGCCGCCGCAGCTCCATGACCACCATCCGGAAGACGGTGCCGATGCTCAGGCTGGAGCCGATGATGCCGGAAAGCTCGTTGATGATCTCCAGGTGGGCCGCGCGGTCGGCCGGGCCGGCCGTGGCCCCGGGGGCCGGCGGGCCCGGCGCGTCCCCCGCAGGCGTGTCGCGCACGACCACCAGGCGCAGCCCCGGCTCGCCGGGGACGGGGGAGACCGCGATGCGGGTCGGCAGCGCCGTCCCGTCGCTGCGCAGGCAGACGGCGTCGAAGGCCTCCCCGTTCGCCGGGAACCCCTCCGGCGGCCAGGGAGAGATCAGCCGGCCGAGTCCCGTCCCGGGGAGCGCGGCGGGGTCCACGCCGAGCGCGCGCACGGCCGCGCCGCAGGCGACGACGGTGCCGTCGCCCTCCACGAGGAACGCCGGCAGTCGCAGCGCATCAAACGTCGCGAGCAGCTCGTGGAGCCCGCTGGTGGTCACGGCGTCCATGGGGGATAGGTACCACGCGGGGCGGGCTGCGGCAAGGCCGGGGATGGAACGACGATGACGACTTCTCGCATCAGCATGATCCGCCGCTTTCTCTGCTAGTATTGATGAGCTATGCCCGGGAGCGTCGCGTACACGAAGCCGTGGGCGGTGCTCTGGGGCGCCGCGACGCTCGCGCTCGTCTATGTCGTCGTCGCGCTCGCGCTGAAGGTGCGCTCCTTCGCGCGGGGCGGTGCCCTGCCGCCGGCGCCGCGGCCCGCGCCGGGCAGGGTCGCCGGGATCTGGCTCGCGGAAGTGCTCCTCCAGCGGCAACTCCTTCAGCTCTCGCCGCTGCGGTGGGCGGCGCACCTGGCCATCGCCTGGGGTTTCGCGGGCCTCGCGCTGCTGTCGGCGGCGCACGTCGCGCTGCCGGCGCTCGCCTCCGTCTCGCTCGACGGCGGCGCCGCGGCGTGGCTGTTGCGCGGCGAGGGGCGGGCGATCGGCAAGGCCTGGGGCAACGCCTGGGGCCTGGTTCTGGCAGCGGGCCTTGTCCTCGCGCTGCTGCGGCGGCTGATCGCCCCTCCCGAGAAGGCGAAGGAGGGGCAGGGGACGAAGGAGGGGGACCTGCCGCTGGTCCTCTTCCTGCTGGCGCTGACGCTCTCGGGCTTCGCGCTCGAGGGGTTGCGGCACGCCCTCGAGGCGGCGACGCCGGAGCGGGCGGCCGCGCTGCGTCCCTGGCTGACGGCGCTCTGGACGGCGCACGGACTCGGCGGCGTGGGGCTCGTCGCCTGGCTGCCGCGCAGCACGCTGCTGCACGCCCTGCTCTCACCGCTCGTCATCGCGCTCAACGCGCGCGGCGAGCACCCACGGAGGGACCTCTATTGGCCCAAGACGACAAGGCACAGGGCGGGCGGGTAGCGGCCGGCCTGAGCTGGCGCCAGCTGATCGAGCTTGAGGCCTGCGCCCGCTGCGGCGAGTGCAAGGGCTGGTGCCCGGTCTACACCCAGGACGCGCGCGAGGCCATCTGCGCGCGCGGCAAGCTCGACGGGCTGCGGGGCCTGGTGCGCGGCTCGCTGTCCGAGGGCGAGCGGAGCGTCTTCCTGGAGAGCCTCTATGAGTGCTCGGCCTGCGGGCAGTGCCATGTCGTCTGCCCCGTGCGCATCGACACGCCGGAGCTCTGGGAACAGGCGCGGCTGGCTCTCGGGCGCGCGGGCTTCCCGCGGCCGGAGTCGCAGACGCGCGCCCTGGCCGGCATCAAGCGGCACAACAACTCCTACGCAAAGCCGCAGGCCGAGCGCGGCCTCTGGGCGGAGCGCGCCTGGCAGGCCGGCCTGCTGCTCGCGCCCGTGCGTCTCTGGCGCGAACGGCCGGCCCCCGTCCTGTACTTTGCGGGGTGCACGGGGAGCCTCGACCCGGCGATGCAGTTCGTCGCCGTGCTCAGCGCGCGCCTGCTCCAGGAGGCGGGGGTCGACTTCGCGATCCTCGGGCCCGACGAGCCCTGCTGCGCCAGCAAGCTGCGGCGCATGGGGGACGAGACCTTCCCCCAGGAGGCGGCGCAGCGCATCGAGCTGCTGCGGGGGCTCGGGGCGGAGACGATCGTCGCCTCCTGCGCCGGGTGCTTCAAGGGTCTGCACGGGGACTTCGCGCGGCTGCCCGGCGGCGTCCTGCCGGTGCTGCACCTGACGCAGATGCTCGACCGGTTGATCGCGGCCGGAAGGCTGCCGCTGCGCCACGCGGTCCCGCTGCGGGTCACCTACCACGATCCCTGCCACCTCGGCCGGCACAGCCAGATCTATGAGGAGCCGCGGCGAGTCCTCGCGGCGGTCCCCGGGCTCGAGTTCGTTGAGCTGGCTCGCGCCGGCGCCTTCTCCTCCTGCTGCGGCATGGGCGGCGGCCTCAAGCTCGCCAACGAGGGGCTGCAGCACCGCATGGGCGCGCACCGCATCCGCGAGGCGGAGGCCACGGGCGCGTCGGCGATCGTCACGCCCTGCCAGACCTGCTGCATCGGACTTGCCAACGGCGTGAAGGAGACCGGTTCGCCGCTGCGGGTCATGCACCTGAACGAGGTGCTGGCGCGCGCGGTCTGCCCGGAGATCACCCCGGAGAAGGTGGCGGCGGCGCTGGCGGCGGGGGGCTGAGGCGAGTTTCCCCGACCGTTTCACCGGGACTTGCTTCCGGCTCCCCTCCCGTGCTACAAGCACGCGCGCATCACCGTTCTTTGAGCAGTACACACCGCGTCGGCGCTGGGAACGCCGTGAGAATCGGCGACAGTGGCGCTGCTGTGACTGGCTACGAAATCCTCAACGAAGCCACCCCTCCCGGGGAAGGCGGGGAGAGTAGGCCCGAAGCCAGGAAGTCAGAATACCGGCCGACGCGGGACCCCCCCCAACCCCTTCGAACCAAAGGAGGAAAGGACATGCACCGCCGTCTCGCCGCCGTACCCCTCGTCGTGGCCCTCGCGCTCGCCGCGCCCGCAGCCGCCCAGCAGTCGCCCGAAACCCCGGCCGCCGTCCAGGTCCAGGAGATCGTCGTCACGGCCACGCGCATCGAGTCGACGATCGCGACGGCCCCCGACGCGATCACCGTCGTGACGCGCGAGGAGATCGACGCGCTCGATGCGCGCACGGTCGCCGACGTCCTCGCGACCGTCCCCGGCGTCATCGTCTCGCAGACCGGCCAGCCGGGCGGCCAGACCTCCGTCTTCCTGCGCGGGGCCAGCAGCGGCCAGACGCTCGTGCTCGTCGACGGCGTGCGCGTCAACAACGCCTTCAACGGCCGCTACGACTTCGTCGACACGACCGTCGACAACGTCGAGCGCATCGAGGTCGTGCGCGGGCCGCAGAGCACCCGCTACGGCTCGGACGCGCTCGGCGGTGTCATCAACATCGTCACGAAGAGGAGCGCCGCCGCCAATTCCGGCTCGGCGCTGGTCGAGGTGGGCGAAAACGCCAGCACGCGCGTCCGCGCGGCGACCACGGCCGTGCTCGGCCCGGTCAGCCTCTCGGCCGAGGGCGGCGCGTTCGACACCGACAACGAGCGGCCGAACTCGAAGTTCCACGAGGCCGGCGGCTCCTTCGGCGCGACCTGGCGCGCCAGCGAGCGCTTCGACGTCGGCCTCTCGGGCTCGTACCGCGAGTCGAGCGCCGGCACGCCGAACGACACGTTCACGAACGACCCGAACGACAGCACGCGCATCAAGACCTCGCTGACGACGCTCCTGGTGCACGGGGTGCCCGCCGCGTGGTGGGACGCGCGGCTGAGCCTCTCGGCCGGCCACGAGCGCGTGGTCTTCGACGGGCCGGAGCCGAACCCGCCGTTCTTCTCGGGGAACCTCAAGACCGAGACCGTCACCGATGCCCGGCACGCCGACCTGCAGAACGTCTTTGCGATCGCCGCCGGCCACCAGCTCTTCCTCGGGCTCTCGCACGACAGCAGCCCGACCGACTACACGTCGAGTTCCGCGTTCGGCGTCGCCTCGATCGACAAGACCGTCACGGCCAACGCGGTCTCCGGCCAGTACGACTGGTCGCCGGCGAAGAGCTTCACCGCGAGCCTCGGCGGGCGCGTCGACGACTTCAACACCTTCGGCACGCACGCGACGTGGCGCGCCGGCGGGCGCTACACGGTGGCCGCTTCCGGCACGATCCTGCGCGCGAACGTCGGCACGGGCTTCCGGGCGCCGACCGTCGCCGACCTCTACTACCCGGGCTTCAGCAACCCGGACCTGGAGCCGGAGGAGAACTTCGGCTGGGACGCCGGCGTGGAGCAGCCGCTGGCCGGGGGGCGTCTCCAGGTCGGCGCGAACTGGTTCCAGAACGACTTCGACAACCTGATCGCGTACTCGACCACGGCCTTCCGCCCGGAGAACATCGCGGAGGCGCGCACCGCCGGCGTCGAGGCGTCGCTGCTGTGGACGCCGACGGCGAGCCTGAGCGTCAACGGGGCGTACACGTGGCTCCCGACGGCGGAGGACCGCACGACGGGCGAGCGGCTGCTGCGCCGCGCGAAGCACTCGGGCAGCGTCGGCGCCGTCTACCGCTTCCCGCGGTGGGTGCGGCTCGACACCCTGCTGACCTTCTCCGGCTCGGCCCCCGACAAGAACTTCTCCACCTTCCCGGCGCAGGACGTCGAGAACGACGGGTACCTCAAGTGGGATCTCGGCGTGACCGTGACGCCGGCGACGTGGCTGGACCTCGGCGCCCGCGTCGAGAACCTGCTCGACGAGGAGTACGAGCAGGCGTTCGGGTTCCCGGCGCTCGGACGGACCTTCTGGGGCGGGGCGACGGTCCGGTTCTAGCAATTCCCGAGCGTGAAGGTCGCCTGCGAACTTCTCGGGAACGCGTTCGAGCTGCCGGCGGCGCCGCGGCGCATCGTCTGCCTCGTCTCCGCGGCGACGGAGACGATCGCCGCGCTCGGCGCCGCGGACCGGCTCGTCGGCGTCTCGCCCTACTGCGCGCGCTACATTGCCGATCTGGCGGCGCCGGTGGTCGGCGACTATGTCCGGGCCGACCTCGAGGAACTGCGCGCGCTCGGCCCCGACCTGCTGCTGTTCACCTCCGGCGTGCAGTTGCCGCTGGCCCGCCGCTGCGCCGCGGCCGGTCTGCCGGCGTACGCCTTCCCGGTGCCGGCGAGCCGCCACGGCGTCCTCGAGAACGTCGTGACCGTCGGCTCGCTGCTGGGCCGCGTCGACGCCGCGCGGGCGCTGGCGGACGACATGGGCGAGGAGTTCGAGACGCTGCGCGTCAGCGCCCCGCCCCGCCGCCCGCGCGTGTACGTCGAGCTCTGGTTCGGCCGCCACCCGCGCACGACGGGGGGGCGCACGCACGTCCACGACCTGGTCGAGCTGGCCGGCGGCGAGAACGTGTTCGGCGCCTCGTCCCAGGCCTGGCTGCCGCTCGACCTGGCCTCGGCGGCGGCCTCGCGCCCCGACGTGACGCTCTTCTTCAGCGAGCCGGAGTTCCCAGTGGACCCGGCGCGCCTGCTCGCGGAGCGCGGCTGGGACCAGCGTCCCGGCTTCCGCCCCGTCGTCTCGACGGTGGCGCGCGGCCGCAACCTGATCCACGACGGACCGTCGTACACGGAAACGGCGCAGTGGCTTGCCGGGGAGCTCGGCGGCAGGGCCGACGCCGGGCCCTGAGGCGTGCCATGCGGTTGACAAGAGGCGGCGGCGCTGCCGATATTAATGGCGGTGCAGGTGTGGGGGAGGGCGGCGGGCACCGCGCCGCCCGGGAAGCCGGTGGGAATCCGGCGCGGCCCCGCCACTGTAACGGGAACGAAACCCCGTCAGATGCCACTGGCCGCGGGCTCGCGGCCGGGAAGGCCGGGGGAGTAGGCGGCCCGAAGCCAGGAGACGACCCCGCACCGGGACCGAGGGGTTCCCTCGCGGGAGGGACGGTCGGCGCGTGTTTCGCCTTCACCGCCCCCGGACTTTCCGCAGGGCTCCCCCGGTGTGTCGTTCGTGCGGAGGGCACGAGGTGAGGCGCGCGCAGCTGCATCTGTACTACGGCGGCGGGAAGGGCAAGTCGACCGCTGCGTTCGGCCAGGCCGTCCGGGCGTGGGGCCGCGGCTGGCGTGTGCTCTTCGTCCAGTTCCTGAAGGACTCGCGCGACCCGTCGAGCGAGGTCGCCGCGGCCGCCGCGCTCGGCCCCCGCTTCCGCCTGTTGCGCGCGCCGCTGCCGGCGCCGGCGATCGGCGACCCCGGCCCGCGGGGGCGCCGCCTGCTGCGCGCGGCCTGCGCGGAGCTGCTCG
>DATDCY010000257.1 GCA_036524115.1 bacterium
TCGCGCGCGAGGCGCGCCGTCACGCCGGCGGCGAACCCCGCGGGCGGGCGGCGCAACGGCTCCACCGACGCCGCCGCGCGCAGCACCTGGCGGAAACGGCGCAGCCCCGCCTCGAACAGCCGGCACTCCCCGCAGCGCTCGAGGTGCCCCTCGAAGGCCAGCAGCTCGTCGCCCTCGAGCCGCTCGTCGACGAAGACCGAGGCCAGCTCCCGGAACCGCTCGCAACGCGGGTCGCTCACGGCTCCCTCCGGCGCGGGGCCGCGTGGAAGGCGCCGAGCCGCTCCTGCAGCGCCCGGCGACCGCGGAAGATCCGCGAGCGCACGGTCCCGATCGGCACACCCATCGCTTCGGCCATCTCCTCGTAGCTCATCCCTTCCAGGTCGCAGAACACGACCGCCTCCCGCTGCTCCTCGGGCAGGCTCTCGAGCCCCCGCCGCAGCTGCTCCCAGAACTCCCGCCGGAAGACTTCGTCCTCGGGGCTCGCGCCCCCGTCCTCCACGACCGTCGCGCCCTCGCCCTCGCCGATCTCCTCGTGCACGGGGCGGCGCCCGCGCGTCCGGTAGAAGTTGCGGCAGAGGTTGAGGGCGATCTTGTACAGCCAGGTGTAGAGCGACGACTCGCCCTTGAACTCGCCGATCGACCGGTATGCACGGATGAAGACCTCCTGCGCCAGGTCGTCGGCCGCGTCCGGGCCCCCGACCATCCGCTGGACCATCCGGTAGATCCGGTCCTGGTACTTGAGCACCAGGGCCTCGAAGGCGCGGTGGTCCCCGCGCCTCGCAGACTCCACCAGCTGGCGTTCACCTTCAGTTGTCCCCTGCTCGCCACTCGTCACGGGAATTAGACCGGCCTCCCGGGGAAAAGTTCCGTCCCGCCCGGCGCGGGCGGCCCGCTAGATGCCGAGGATCTCGCGGACGACCTTGAGCAGGTTGGCCGTCTGGATCGGCTTCGGGATGTAGGACCGCGCCCCGAGGGCCATCCCCTTCTCCCGGTCCTCGGCGGCGCCCTCGGTCGTGATGATGACGACCGGGATGTCCTTGTACAGCGGGTTGCCCTTCATGAGGCTCACGAGCTTGAGGCCGTCCATGATCGGCATGTTGATGTCGGTCAGCACCAGGTCGGTCCTGGCGCCCGGCAGCTTCTTGAGCGCGTCCACGCCGTCGGAGGCCTCGACGATGTCGAGCTCGGGCAGGCGCTTGAGCGCGAAGACGATGAGCTGGCGCATCGTCGGCGAATCCTCGACAACCAGGCACCGGAATTTCGTCATCGCTCCGTCCCCCGAACGGCCGGCGCCCGCATGCCCCCGCTACCGCTTGAGCAGCTCAAGGAAGCCCTGGATCGTGCTGAGCTTGCGCTCCGACTCCGCGTAGAGCTTCGAGGCGAAGAGCGCGGTGGCGGCGTGGCCCGCGAGCAGGTTGAACAGTTCGTAGTCCAGCGGCGAGAAGCTCGGCTTCTGCTCGAGCAGCGAGTAGATCACGATGACGCCGATGAGCTGGTCCTTGATGCGCATCGGGATCACCACCCGCGGCTCGGCCAGCGACGTCGCGGCGGCCTCGGGGTGCTCGGCGACCCACGGCTCCCCCGACTTCGCCACGCCGCCGATCGTCCCCTCGCCGAGCTTGATCAGCGGGACCTGCTCGCGCGGGACGCCCTCGCTCGAGACGGCGTAGAGCTCGCCCTTGCGCTCGTCGAGGAGCATCAGCCCGAACTTCTCGGCGCCGATGAGGTTGATGACGATCTCCATGACGATCTGGACGACTTCCTTGAAATCGAGGGTCGAGTGCAGCTGGAAGCTCGCCACGTAGAGGTTGGCGAGGTTGTTGTTCTCCTCCTCGATCTCCAGGTAGCGGTTCGCGAAGTCCTGGTTCTCGCGCTCGGCCTGCTGGTAGCGCTGGATGAGCGCCTCGCGCTCCTGCTCCAGCTGCTGGACGCGCCCCTTGAGCCCCTGGAGCTCCTCCGGCGAGGCGCCCCGGGCCGTGGCCTTCTCCTGCTCGAGCGTCGCCACAAGGTAGCGCAGGCGCTCGTTCTCCTTCATCAACTCCTGGGTGAAGCCCTCCACCTTGCGGTACAGCTGCAGGAACTCCTGCCCGCGCATGAGGAGGTTCTTCCGGTCGTCCTGGGCCGTCATCCCAAGGTCCTCCTTGGAAACCGAGTCTACAACGAATCCCCCCGCGCGGCAACCGGCCGGGCCGGCGGCGCTCACCCCGGGAGCACCTCGTGCAGGATCGCCGCGCCGATCTCCGGCAGCGGCAGCACGCGCTGGACCGCGCCGGAGCGCACGGCCTCGCGCGGCATCCCGTAGACGACGCAGGTCTCCTCGGCCTCGGCCACGGTGAGACCGCCGGCGTCCCGGACCGCCCCGATGCCGGCCGCGCCGTCGTCGCCCATCCCCGTGAGGACCACGGCGAGCACCGAGCCGGCGCAGGCGTCCGCCGCCGAGACCAGGAGGCGGTCGACGGAGGGGACGTAACGGTCCGCGGCCAGAGGCGGCTCGACCCGCGCGACGATCCGGGCGCCCCGCTCGCGCTGGAGGAGCAGGTTCATCCCCCCCGGTGCCAGCAGCACCTGCCCCGGCGCCAGCGGGTCGCCGTCGCGCGCCTCCCGGACCCGCAGCGGCACGAGGCGGTCGAGGCGGTCGGCGAACAGCCTGGTGAACCCCTCCGGCATGTGCTGGGCGATCACCACCGCCGCCGGGAAGTCGGCGGGCAGGGCCGCGAGCACCTGCTGGAGCGCCGGCGGCCCCCCCGTCGAGGCCCCGAGCGCCACACAGCGGTAGCGCC
>DATDCY010000258.1 GCA_036524115.1 bacterium
GCCGCCCGCGGGCTCGACGAGGCCGAGGTGCTGCGGCTCGTCGCCGCGCACACGGAGCAGCGGCAGCTCGGCTTCCTCGGCGAGCCGCGGGTCAACGTGCTCGGGCTGAACCTGGCGCTCGACGCGCTCGACGCGGCGCAAGGGGCGGGGCGATGAACGACGAGGCGCGCCGCCCGTCCCCCGAGTCGTTGCTCAAGCTCGCCCAGGACGAGGAGCGCCGCGGGCGCGCCGGCAGGCTGAAGATCTTCTTCGGGATGTGCCCGGGCGTCGGCAAGACCTACGCGATGCTCGAGGCCGCCCGCCAGCGGCAGGCCGAGGCGATCGACATCGTCGTCGGCCTGGTCGAGACGCACGGCCGCGTCGAGACCGAGGCGCTGCTCAGGGGCCTCGAGGTGCTGCCGCGGCGCGTGGTCCGCCACCACGGCATCGCGCTCGGGGAATTCGACCTGGACGCCGCGCTCGCGCGCCGGCCGCGCCTCGTGCTGGTCGACGAGCTGGCCCACAGCAACGCGCCGGGCCTGCGCCACCGCAAGCGCTGGCAGGACGTGGAGGAGCTGCTGGCGGCGGGGATCGACGTCTACACCACGCTGAACGTCCAGCACTGGGAGAGCCTCAACGACGTCGTCGCGCGCATCACCGGGCGCGCGGTCCGCGAGACCGTCCCCGACACCTTCCTGCAGCGCGCCGACGACCTGGAGCTGGTCGACCTCTCGCCCGAGGACCTGCTGCGCCGGCTGCACGAGGGCAAGGTCTACCGCGGCCCCACCGCCGACCGGGCGGCCGACAACTTCTTCCAGCCCGGGAACCTGATCGCCCTGCGCGAGCTGGCCCTGCGCCACGCCGCCGAGCGCGTCGAGCTGCAGCTGCTCTCCTTCCGCGAGCGCCACGATCAGGGTGGGGCGCCGCCGGTGGGCGAGCGGCTGCTGGTGGGCATCAGCTCCGGGCCGATGACGGCGCGGCTGATCCGCGCCACGGCGCGCCTCGCGGCGCGGCTGCACGGCGAGTGGATCGCCGTCTACGTCGAGACCCCGGCGGAGCTGAAGCTGCCGGCACGCGACCGCGCTCGCGTCGTGGAGAACCTCAGGCTCGCGCAGACGCTTGGCGCCGAGACGCTGACGCGCTCGGGCCTGCGGGTCACGGACGAGCTGCTCGCGCTCGCGCAGGGTCGCAGCGTCACCAAGATCGTCCTCGGCAAGCCCGCCCGGCCGCGCTGGAAGGAGCTGTTGCAGGGCTCGGTCGTCAACGAGATGGCCCGCCGCTGCGGCGAGGTCGACCTCTACGTGATCAGCGGCGTCGGCTCCGACCTCAGCGCACGACACCGTCCGCCCGCGCCGCGGCGGTCGTCCTCCTGGGGCCTGGGCTGGGCGGCGGCGGTCGTGGCCGCCTGCACGCTGCTCTCCTCGTGGCTCTCGCCGCTGCTGGACCGCGCGAACCTGGTCATGCTCTACCTCGCCGGCGTCGCCTGGCTCGGCTACCGCCACGGGCGCGGCCCCTCCCTGGCGGCGGCGGTGCTCGGCGTGCTGGCCTTCGACTTCTTCATCGTGCCCCCCGTGCTGACGTTCGCGGTGGAGGACGCGCAGTACCTCGTCACGTTCGTCGTGATGCTCGGGGTCGGCATCGTCATCAGCTCGCTTGCCGACCGGCTGCACCGGCAGGGCGAGCAGGTGCGCCGCCGCGAGGACCGGCTGCGCGCGCTCTACCGCCTGAGCCTCAAGCTCTCGGAGACGCCGGAGCCCCGGCCCCTGCTCGAGAAGGCACAGCGCCACCTCGAGGATTTCTACCGCGAGCCGGTCGCGCTCATCACCCGCGGCGAGCCCGGCGTGCTGGTCCTGGCGGCGGGGGACGCGGCGCGGTTCGCGTTCGACGAGCCCGAGGCGGCCGTGGCGCAGTGGGTGATCGACCACGGCGTCCCCGCCGGCGCCGGCACGGACACGCTCGGGAGCGCGCGCGGCCTCTACGTGCCGCTGCGGGGCCTGCAGTCCACCGTCGGCGTGCTCGGCGTGCGCCCCGCGGACCCGCAGGTCTTCGCCGAGCCGGAGCAGATGCGCCTGCTCGAGGCCTTCGCGGCGGCGATCGGCGGCGCGCTGGAGAGCACGCGGATGAGCGAGGCGGCCGGGCGCGTCGAGATGCTGCTGGAGCTGCGGACCGTGCAGGCCTCCGACGGCGGCGCGCCGCTGCGCCTCGGCGATTTCCTGGAGGAGGGGCGCATCCTGCGCTTCGACGCGGGGGAGGCGCCCGAGAAGATCATCGAGTCGCTGCTCGGCACGCTGCGCCTGCCGAACCCGGCGCAGGCGCTCCAGGCGGTCCTCGACCGCGAGAAGAACGGGAGCACCTTCGTCGGCTCCGGCGTGAGCATCCCGCACGCGCGCCTGCCGGGTCTCACGGGGATCCAGGCGGCGCTCGGCCTCTCGCCGGCGGGTCCCGTGCGGGTCTGGGCCCTCTTCGTCGCGCCGGCCGAGGACCCCGAGCTGACCCTGCAGTTCCTCGCCGGACTGGCGGGTTTCTTCCGCGCCGGGGGGAACGTGGAGAAGCTGCTCGCGCTCGAGACGCCGGCCGAGATCCTGGCGTTCGTCCGCAGCTGCGGGCCGGCGTGCGACGGGCGGTCTTGACGCGATCCTGACGTCCCCGGGGCCGGTCTTGACGCCACCCTGAGCGCCGCCGGCCCTACTATCCCCCCGTGATCGAGGGGGCCGAACCGCCGCACGAGAGACCGCCGCTCCACCAGCGGGTGCGCCGCCTGCTGTTCGGCAAGCCCCGCGACCTCGCCGACCGCTCCCTCTTCAAGCACCTCTCGCTGCTGCCGTTCCTGGCCTGGGTGGGCCTCGGCGCCGACGGGCTCTCCTCCTCGAGCTACGGCCCCATGGAGGCCTTCCTGACCCTGCGCGAGCACACCTACCTGGCGGTCGGGCTCGCGGCGCTCACGGCGTTCACCGTCATCGTCATCGCCTCGGCCTACAGTCGCATCATCGAGGAGTTCCCGCACGGCGGCGGCGGCTACCTCGTCGCCACGAAGCTGCTCGGACCCCGCTGGGGCGTGGTCTCGGGCAGCGCGCTGCTCGTGGACTACGTGCTGACGATCACGGTCTCGATCGCCGCCGCGGGCGACGCGCTGTTCAGCTTCCTGCCGCTCGGCTTCCAGCGCGGCAAGGTGGAGTTCGAGATCGTCTGCATCGTCGCCCTGATGGCGCTCAACATCCGCGGCGTGAAGGAATCGGTGCAGGCGCTGCTGCCGGTCTTCCTGCTCTTCCTGGCGACGCACGTCGCGCTGCTGGCCGGCGGCGTCTTCGGCCGGCTCTCGGCGCTGGGGGAGACCGCCGCGCGCGCGGCCGACGGCTTCCGCGCGGGGCTCGCCGCGCCCGGCTTCGGCGCCGGCGCCATGGCCCTGCTCTTCCTGCACGCCTATTCCCTCGGGGGCGGCACCTACACCGGCATCGAGGCGGTCTCGAACGGCATGCCGATCATGCAGGAGCCGCGGGTGAGGAACGGCCGGCGCACCATGCTCTACATGGCCGCCTCGCTCGCCGTGACCGCGGGGGGGCTGCTGGTCTGCTACCTGCTGTGGGGCGTGGGCCCGGTCGAGGGCAAGACGCTCAACGCCGTCCTCGCCGAGCGGGTCGTCGCGGGCATCCCGCTTGGTGGCGCCTTCGTGGTGGCGATGCTCGTCTCCGAGGGCGGGCTGCTCGTCGTCGCCTCGCAGGCCGGCTTCATCGACGGCCCGCGCGTCCTGGCGAACATGGCCGTCGACTCCTGGGTCCCGCACCGCTTCGCGGCGCTCTCGGAGCGGCTGACGACCCACAACGGCATCGTGCTCATGGGCCTCGCGGCGCTGGCGGCGCTGCTCTACACCCGCGGGGACGTGGTCAAGCTCGTCGTCATGTACAGCATCAACGTCTTTTTGACCTTCTCGCTCTCGATGTTCGGCATGACCCGCTCGACCCTGCACCGCCGCCGCGAGGGCCGCACCTGGAGGCGCCGCTTCGCCCTGTTCCTGGTCGGGCTCGTGCTCTGCCTGACGATCCTCGTGATCACCAGCTTCGAGAAGTTCGCCGAGGGCGGCTGGATCACCCTGGTCGTGACCGGCGCCCTGGTCGCACTCTGTTTCGTGATCCGCGCCCACTACCGCACCGTCGGCGTCAAGCTCGAGGAGCTGTACGCGATGCTCGGCACGCTGCCGCTGGACGTCGACCGCATCCCTGTCGAGCCCGACCCGACGCAGCCGACCGCGGTCGTGCTCGTCGGCAGCTACGGTGGCCTTGGCATCCACACCGTGCTCAACGCCTTCCGCGCCTTCCCCGGGCACTTCAAGAACCTGGTGTTCGTTTCCATCGGCGTCGTGGACTCCGGCGGCTTCAAGGGGGAGGAGACGGTGGAGGCGCTGCGGGAGCGCACCGAGGAGACGCTCGGCCGCTACCTGCAGCTTGCCAGCGGGCTGGGGATCCCGGCGACGTACCGTTACGCGCTCGGCACCGACGCCGTCGAGGAGGCCGACCGGCTCTGCCGGCGCATCGCGGAGGAGTTCCACGGCTGCATGTTCTTTGCCGGCAAGGTCATCTTCCACCGCGAGCAGTGGTACCAGCGCATCCTGCACAACGAGACGGCCAACCTCGTCCAGAAGCGCTTGCAGTGGGCCGGCCTCACCATGGTCATCCTGCCCGCCAAGTTGAGGTAGCCGTCGACCGATCCGGAGGCCAGGGCGCGCCCCGGCGGCGTTGCTCCGCGCGCTGCTTGTGCGGCGGGCACCAGCCCGCCTCCGCGCGCGCTTGTCGCTGCCTTGCCGGAACGCACCCTGACGCTCCGGCTCGGTGACGGCAGCACGTGCACTGCGAACGCGGATTGTGGACAAGGCTGGCGCAAAGGATGATACCGTTATGAGAGGATCCCTTCCGGAAGGATGGCCTTCGTGACGCAAGACAGGCCGATGACTCGGGACGACGCGGGAAGCCGGGTCGCGTACCTCTGGTCGGCGCTGCTCGTGGCCGGCATCAGCGTGGTCGCGCTCCTGGGCCGCCGGGCCTTCCACCTCCCCGATGTCGTGATGCTCTACCTGCTGGCGATCCTGATCGCCTCGTTCCGGCTGGGTCGCGGCCCGGCGGTGGCCGCCGCGGCCCTGTCCGTCGCCAGCTACGACTACTTCTTCGTGCCGCCGTACTACACGCTGAGCGTCGAGCACGCGCGGCACGCCCTGACCTTCGCGATGATGTTCGGTCTCGGCCTCGTGGTGAGCGGCCTGAGCGGACGGCTGCGCCGGCAGGAGCGCGAGGCCCGCGCCCGGGAGGAGCGGACGGCGGCGCTCCACGCGTTGAGTCGCGAGCTGGTCGGCGCCGCGGACGCCGCGCAGGCGGCGGAGGCTGCGGCCCGCCATGCCGCCCGGGTCTTCGGCGGCGACGCCACGGTCCTGCTGCTCGACGCGCAGGGGCGGCTCGCGCCCCCGGGGGAAGATGAGCCGCCCGCCCTGGCCCCGGCCGACCTCGAGGTCGCCCGCTGGGTGGTTGACCACGGGCGCGTCGCGGGGGCCGGGACCGAGATCTTCCACGGGGCGGCCGTAGCCGGCGTGCCGCTCACGGCCGGGCTGGCGACCCTGGGGGCGCTGGTGCTGCGGCGGCCGGCTCCCGGCGCGATTGACGAGTCGCAACGCGGGTTCCTCGAGGTCTTCGCGCGGCAGATCTCGTTCGCCCTGGAGCGGCTGCGCCTGGCCGAAGAGGCACGCGCGGCTGCGCTGCGGGCGCGCACCGAGCAGATGCGCTCATCGCTGGCGAGCGCGGTTTCCCACGACCTGCGCACCCCGCTGGCCACGATCACGGGCGCGGCAACGGCGCTGCGCGACGAAGGGGAGCGGCTGGACGCCGGGCAGCGGGCGGAGCTGGTCGAGACGGTGTGCGCGGAGGCCGAGCGCATGGAGCGGCTGATCGGGAACATCCTCGACATGGTGCGGATCGAGTCCGGCGCCATGCACCTGCGGCGCGACTGGGTGCCGCTCGAGGAGGTGCTCGGCTCGGCGCTCGTGCGCCTGGACGCGCGCCTCGCCGGCCGCCGGGTGACGACCGACCTGCCGGAGGGGCTGCCGCTGGTGCCCGTCGACCCGGTCCTCTTCGAACAGGTGTTCGTGAACCTGCTGGACAACGCGCTGAAGTACACGCCCGCCGGTTCGCCGCTCGCGGTGGGCGCGCGGTTCACCAGCGGCGCGGTGGAGATCGAGGTCGCCGATCGCGGCCCGGGCATCCCGGCGGGGCAGGAGGAGCGGGTCTTCGAGAAGTTCCAGCGGGGCGCGCAGGAGCGGGGCGGCGGCACGGGCCTCGGCCTGCCGATCTGCCGCGGCATCGTGGAGGCGCACGGCGGGACGCTCGTGGCCGCGAACCGCGAGGGCGGCGGCGCGGTGTTCCGCATCGTGCTGCCGTTGCGCGAGGCGCCGCCGGCTGCGCCGCCGGCCGAGGCCGCGGAGGTGCCGGCGTGAGCGCCCCGGGGCCGCTCATCCTCGTCGTCGAGGACGATCCGCAGCTGCGGCGCTTCCTGCGCACCGCGCTCGGCGCGCAGGACTACCGCCTCGTCGAGGCGGAGACCGTGAAGGAGGCGCTGATCGCCGCGACCACGCACAACCCGGAGCTGGTGCTCCTCGACATCGGGCTGCCCGACGGCAACGGCATCGATCTGACGCGGCGGATCCGCGAGTGGAGCCGGGTCCCGATCATCGTCATTTCGGCGCGGGGGCGCGAGGACGACAAGGTCGCCGCGCTGGACGCGGGCGCGGACGACTACCTGACGAAGCCCTTCGGCGTCAACGAGCTGCTGGCGCGCATCCGCGTCGGGCTGCGGCACGCCCTGGCCGGCGGCTCGCTGCCGGAGGCGCCCGTGCTGGAGATCGGCGAGCTGCGCCTGGATCTCGCGCGGCGGCAGGTCACGGTCGCGGGCGCCGAGGTCCACCTGACCCCGCTGGAGTACCGCCTGCTCGCGCTGCTGGCGCAGAACGCGGGGAAGGTCCTCACGCACCGCCAGATCCTCAAGGAGGTCTGGGGCCCCGGCGCCGTCGCCGAGACGCACTACCTGCGCGTCTTCATGGCGCAGCTGCGGCGCAAGATCGAGGCCGACCCCGCCCGCCCGCGGCTGCTGCTGACGGAGCCCGGGGTCGGCTACCGGCTGCGGGAGGGGTGAGCGCCCGGCGTTGCGCCTGAGCTGAGCGAAGTCCTCCGGCGGGCGCTTCCATGGGGGCTCCGCCCCCTCGGCACGACAGTCGTCCTGAGCCTCGCCCGGATGGGGGTGGCGCGGCTTCCGCCGCTGTCACCCCCGGACCAGTTCGCGGTGCCTCGTATCCGGGCCTGCCTGATCTGCCGATGCGGTACAATCCCGCGCCATGACGACCAATCCGCTCGCCGCCGGCGCCTCCGGTTCCGCGCGGCTCTCCGCCAAGGCGCGACAGTTCTCCGAGTCCGTAATCCGGGAGATGACGCGGCACGCGCTCGCGCACGGTGCGGTGAACCTCGCGCAGGGGTTCCCGGACTTTCCGTGCCCGGAGGAGATCAAGGAGGCGGCCTGCCGGGCGGTGCGCGCGGACATCAATCAGTACGCGATCACCTGGGGCGCGAAGAACTTCCGCGAGGCGCTGGCGGCGAAGACGCGGCGCTTCACGGGGATGGAGATCGACCCGGAGCGCGAGATCACGGTGACCTGCGGCTCGACGGAGGCGATGATCGCCGCGCTGATGGCGGTCGTCGACCCGGGCGACGAGGTGATCGTCTTCGAGCCGTTCTACGAGAACTACGGGCCCGACGCGATCCTGTGCGGCGCCACGCCGTGCTTCGTGCCGCTGCGACCGGTGACGGGGGAGGGCGGGGTGCTCTCCTGGGCGTACGACCCGGACGAGCTGCGCCGCGCGTTCGGCCCGCGCACCCGCGCCGTGATCCTCAACACGCCGAACAACCCGACCGGCAAGGTCTTCTCGCGGGCGGAGCTGGAGCAGATCGCCGCGCTCTGCGTCGAGCACGACTGCCTCGCGGTCACGGACGAGATCTACGAGCACATCGTCTTCGACGGGCACGAGCACGTGCTCATCGCGACGCTCCCCGGCATGCGCGAGCGCACGATCACGATCAACGGATTGAGCAAGACGTACTCGGTCACCGGCTGGCGCATCGGCTACGCGATCGCGCCGCCGGCGCTGGCCGCCGGCATCCGCAAGGTGCACGACTTCCTCACCGTGGGCGCCGCGGCGCCGCTGCAGGAGGCGGGGGTCGTCGCGCTCAACCTCCCCGATGCCTACTACCGCGGCCTCGCCGATCTCTACCGCGCCAAGCGCGACCGCTTCCTGCCGGTGCTCGAGCGCGCCGGTTTCCGCTGCTTCCGCCCCTCAGGCGCGTACTACGTGATGGCGGACGTCTCGGGCCTCACGAAGCTGGACGCGACGGCGTTCGCCCTCGAGCTGGTGCGCGATCCGGGCGTCGCGGTCGTCCCCGGGCCGAGCTTCTTCTCGCGGCCGGAGGACGGGCGCTCGCTCGTGCGCTTCTGCTTCTGCAAACGCGACGAGACGCTGGACGCCGCGGCGGCGCGCCTCGAGCGCTGGGCCGCGAAGGCCTAGAGCGCCGCCCGCTCCTACCGCCTGGCCCCGGTGACGGCGACCACCCCGGCGCCGTCGCACGTCAGGTTGGAGTCGGCTCCCGCCAGGATCTCGTCCCGCACCTGGCCCCGCAGCTCCGTGCGCTCGTGCGCGAGGGTGAGCACGCAGTTGTAGGGGGGACGCGTGACCGCCGGGTGCAGGAACGCGAAGTGCACCTGCCCGCCCCGCGCGTCCGCGTAGCCGCTGATGTCGACGGAGATCGGGTCCGCGAACGTCCCGTCGAAGCGGTACCTGCCGTCGGAGGTGGGGATACTCCCGACGGCGTGCAGCGTCAGCGTGGCCGTGGACGGTCCCCCGTCGAGGATGAGATCCCAGGTGCCGTTCCAGGTGGAGGCCGCCCGCCCGGAGAAGTCGCGCACATAGGTCTTGCCTACGGCGTCGTGCGCCGCGTCGGCCGAGTCCAGGGTCATGAGGCCCCACGAGGAGCCGCCGGAGAACACCGTGCCGGCAGCGTCGCCTCCCGGCCCCACGGCCCCGCTCTCGATGTAGAGCCGGAGCTGGCCGGTGTTGACGCGCCTGCCCCAGACGCGGCGCGGGGAGTTGTTCCTGGTCGTGAACGTCCCGAGCCGGGCCGTGCTCAGCAGCCGGGGGTCCTCCGTGATGTAGGGGCCCACCTGGAACCCGTCGTGGTAGTTCAGGAGGGCGTCCGGCGTGTTGCGGGTGCGCCGGAGCGAGAGCTTGCCCTGGTAGGCCGCGTGGCTGTCGAAGACGGCCCAGGTGCCGAGGTAGCCCAGCTCGTGGCCGCCCGCGTTCGCCGTCGCCGGCCGCACGCCGCGCACGATGAACCCTTCCCCGGCGCGGGTCTTGAGGAAGGAGTAGGGGACCCAGATGTAGGGGTAGTTGTCGGGCCCCCAGGAGTTCTTCAGGAGAAAGAGCCGGTGGTTGCGGTCGTAGCCGACGAGGACCATGGCGTGGCCCACGTCGCCGAAGGTGCCGGGCCCCGCCACCGTGATGCAGAGGGCGGCGCCGTCGTAGAGGGTCGCGGGGTCGCAGTGGAGGTTCGCGAGGCTGATGCCGAGATCGACCTCGTAGTTGTTCGCCAGGTACTGCTCGAGACTCGCCGGCTTGCGGGTGTCGGACGCCGGGACCACCTGCATCCCCCAGACACCGTAGCGCGCGCCGTAGCGGCCGTCGTAGGCAACGTTCAGCGGGTCGTAGGCGAAGCGGTCGACCCACGGGTTCGTGTTGTACACCGGCGGCGAGGGTTGGCAGAACTTCTGCCCGTACGCCGTGAAGGGCGTCGCGCGCAGGCTGATGGCGTCCCCGAGCAGCGCCTGCAGGTACCAGTAGGAGGGCCAGGGGTTGCCGGCGTCCTCCTCGGCAAGGCGCAGGCCGCGCGCGGCGACGATGACCGCGTCGTGGGTGGCCCAGGTGTCGCCCGAGTCCCAGGCGTAGTCGATGAACCCGCAGTTGGTCGAGAGACTCTCGTGCGAGGCGGCGGGGTTGCGCGTCGAGGTCTGCGACGCCATGTCGTTGAGGAGCTGCCACTCCGAGAGGTCGAGGTCCTCGGGAGCCGGCGCGAGCTGTCGCTGGCAGTACGGCTCGGTCGCTGCGAGCGCCGGGTGCTTCGCGCAGCGGCGCTTGTACGCGGCCTCGATGGTGCCGACGAGCGCGTAGGTGAAGCAGGTTCCGAACCCGTCCTGATCCTTGACCGGTGTCTGGTAGACGCGCAGGTCGACCTTCGCGGCGGTGGCGGCGTGCAGGCCGGCCTTGAACGCCGCGAGTCCGTCGACCGGCGCCCCGGCGTGTGCGGGGCGGACGGGCGCGAGGAAGACGAGCACCGCCGTCAGGAGCAGGGTCGCGGAAAAGGGGATCCTCCACTGAGCGCGCATTGCCGTACCCTCCCGTTTCGGACTGACGCCTACGAACACTATCGGCGGCTGTTCGCCGGGAGCGCCGCGTGTGCGCCCGACTTTCTGGACCGTCCCGGCCCCGCCGAAGTCCCTTCGGGGTGGAGCACGTTCTCGGTGGCCTGATTGTTCGCCCGCGGGAAGCGCCTGTCAAGGCCGCCTCTTCCCCCCGCCGGTCGGCCTCACCCCGGGGGAGGGCGGCGCGTTCCTACCCCTCCGCGAGGTCCGCCTCGACGTCGACGACGATGCGCACCTCGCTGCCCACCATCAGGCCGCCGACGATCGGGACGTTCCAGGTCATCCCGTAGTCCTCGCGCTTGACGCGCGTGCTCAGCCGCAGGCCGAGCGAGGTGTCGCCGTCGGTGGAGCGCGCCGGCCCGAAGCGCTCGACCTCGAGCGCCACGGGGCGGGTCACGCCGTGGATGAAGAGTTCCCCGCGCAGGCGCCGCAGCTCGGTCCCTTCGGCGTCCGCGCCGGTGCTCTTGAAGATGATGTGCGGGAAGGTCGCGACGTCGAAGAAGTCGGCGCTGCGCAGGTGCTCGTCGCGTTTCTGGATGCCGGTGCAGATCCCCTCGGTCTCGATCACCGCCTCGAGGGCTGTCGCCGCGGGACGCGCCGCGTCGAAGATCAGCTCGCCGGCGATGCGGTTGAAGTGCCCGTGGACGTCGGCGACCGTCATGTGCCGCACGGTGAACGTGGCCACGGTGTGGTCGGGGTCGATCAGCCATCTGGACATGTGCGCCTCCCCGCGGCAGGACGCCGCCCGGATCGATTCTGGTCCCGCGCGCCGGTCGCCGTCAACCGCGGCCGGCGCGCCGGACCACCAAGAAAACGTCGTCGGGGTGCAGGTCCTCGCGCACCCGCGCATCCGGCGAAAGACGCTCACGCGCAAACGCCAGCAGCCACGCCGGGTCGACGTAGTGCAGCTCCACGTCCTTGTGCGCCGTTCGCGCGGTCAGGAAGTTGACGAACAGCGCCTCGCGCGCGCAGCCCCAGAGCAGCGGCAGCACCCCCTCGATGGTCTCCTGGATGCCGCCGACGCGCAGGTTGAAGACGCCGCAGGCGATCACCACATCGAAACGCCGCCCGAGCGGTTCCTCCTCGATGTCGCGCGCAAGGAACTCGGTCCCCGGGTGCTTCTCCCGCGCCAGCGCGATCAGGTCCGGGTGGAGGTCGACGCCGGTGTACGCGCACGCGACGCCCCGCCCGCGCAGGAACCCGCGGAAGTCCCCCTTGCCGCAGCCGAAGTCGAGCAGCGCTTTCCCCGCCAGGTCACCGCAGAGCGCGAGGAACGCCTCGTAGCGCGCCCGCTGGCCCGCCGCGGTCCAGCGCACGGCCTGCGGCGCGTCCCCGTGGTCGCGCAGGTGCCGGCCGAAGCAGTCGAGGACTTCGCGCCTGCCGTAGGGGTCCATCGCCACCGACTCTAGCACAGCCCGCGCGGATTTCGATTGACGGCCCGCGGATTGCTCACTATTATCCGCAAGTTATGCAACGGGCAGGGCGCGCCTGAAGCCGGCGCGCGGAAGGGAACCACGGTGGAACTGAGCCGCATCCGCAATTTCTGCATCATCGCGCACATCGACCACGGCAAGTCGACGCTCGCCGACCGGCTGATCCAGGCCTGCGGCGCCGTCGAGGACCGCAACTTCCAGGACCAGATCCTGGACACGATGGACATCGAGCGCGAGCGCGGGATCACCATCAAGAGCAACACGATCACGATGCCGTACACGGCCCGCGACGGCAAGGAGTACCTGCTCAACCTCATCGACACGCCCGGGCACGTGGACTTCTCGCACGAGGTGCGCCGATCCTTGCTGGCCTGCGACGGGGCGCTGATCATCGTCGACGCCAGCCAGGGCGTCGAGGCGCAGACGCTCGCCAACTACTACCTCGCGGTCGAGCACGACCTGACACTGCTGCCGGTGATCAACAAGATTGACCTGCCGGCGGCCGACGTCGAGCGCATCCGCGAGGAGATCGACGCCGACCTCGGGCTCGACCCCTTCGAGGCGATCCCGATCTCCGCGAAGAAGGGGATCGGCATCGAGGAGGTCCTCGAGGGGATCGTGACCAAGCTCCCCCCCCCGAAGGGGGACGCCGCGGCGCCGCTCAAGGCGCTGATCTTCGACGCCTACTACGACATCTACCGCGGCGTCGTGCTGCTGGTGCGCATCAAGGAGGGGACGCTCAAGCCCGGCCAGCGCCTGCGCTTCATGCACACGGGCACGGAGCACGAGGCCGAGGAGGTCGGCCTCAACCGCCTCGGCCGCGTCAAGGGCACGCAGCTGGCGGCCGGCGAGGTCGGCTACGTCATCGCCGGCGTCAAGACGATCCGCGACATCGAGGTCGGCGACACGATCACCGACGCGGCCCGCCCGGCCGACGCGCCGATCCCCGGGTACAAGCCGGCCAAGCCGGTGGTCTTCTCCTCGGTCTACCCGATGGGCACCGACGACTTCGAGGCGCTGACCAAGGCGCTCGAGAAGCTCTCGCTCAACGACGCGGCGCTCGTCTACACCAAGGACTCCTCGGCCGCGCTCGGCTACGGCTACCGCTGCGGCTTCCTCGGCCTGCTGCACCTGGACGTCGTGCAGGAGCGCATCGACCGGGAGTTCGGCATCTCGCTCATCCTCTCGGCGCCGAGCGTCCTCTACAAGGTGACGCTCGCCAACGGCACGCAGCTGGACGTCGACAACCCCGTCTACTGGCCCGACCCGGCGCAGATCGCCGCGGTCACCGAGCCGTACATCAAGGCGACGATCATGCTCCCGGCCACCTACATGAGCCCGATCATGGACCTCTGCCGCGAGTGCCGCGCGACGAAGCTCACGACGAACCACCTCGCCGCCAACCGCGTCGAGATCGTCAGCGAGATGCCGCTCAACGAGGTGCTCTTCGACTTCTACGACCGGCTCAAGACGCTCACCCGCGGCTACGGCTCCTTCGACTACGAGGAGCTGGACTACCGGCCGAGCGACATCGTCAAGGTCGACATCCTCGTCAACGGCGAGAAGGTCGACGCGCTCAGCTACCTCGTCCACCGCGAGAAGGCCCGCACGCGGGCGCTGCACTACTGCGAGCGGCTCGCCGAGACGATCCCGCGCCACCTCTTCAAGATCGCGATCCAGGGCGCCATCGGCGGCAACATCATCGCGCGCACCAACGTCAACCCGCTGCGCAAGGACGTGACGGCCAAGTGCTACGGCGGCGACATCACCCGCAAGCGCAAGCTCCTCGAGAAGCAGAAGGAGGGGAAGAAGCGCATGAAGACGATCGGGTCGGTGAACATCCCGCAGGAGGCGTTCGTCGCGGTGCTGCGCTCCGACAAGCAGGACTGACGCGGAGCGGCGCCCGGCGCGCCCCCGGAGCTAGGCCGGCGGCGGGCCGGCAGGCAGGACCTCCCGGAGTCTCTCGAGCAGGGTCTGCAGGCGGTACGGCTTGCGGACGAAGCCGGCGAGTCCCCGTCCCTCGAGCCGCGCGACCGACTCCTGCTCGTCGAAGCCGCTCATCAGCAGCACCGGGACGCCGGGATCGATGCGGTGCATCTCGTTGAAGGCCTCCTCGCCCCCCATGCGCGGCATCGTCAGGTCGAGCAGCACGGCGCCGAGGCGACCGCGCTCGGCCTCGAAGGTCGCGACCCCGGCCGCGCCGTCCTCGGCGGTGACCACCTCGAAGCCGGACTCCTCGAGCATCGCCTGCGCCGTCCGCCGCACGCTCTCCTCGTCGTCCACCACCAGGATGCGCGAGCGCGGGAGGCCCGCCGGCCGCGTCGCGGGCGGCCGGGCCTCGTGGGCCGCGCGCTCCGCGGTCCCCGCGGAGACCGGCAACAGCACCGAGAAGACCGTGCCGGTCCCCGGCTCGCTCGAGACGCGGATGCCGCCCCGGTGCCCGCGCACGATGCCGATCACCGACGCGAGGCCGAGGCCGCGGCCCGCCTGCTTCGTCGTGAAGAACGGGTCGAAGATCCGCATCAGCGTCTGCTCGTCCATCCCGCAGCCGGAGTCGGTGACCTCGATCGTCGCGTACTCGCCGGGCGGGAGGCGGTGGTCGAGGACGCCCCTGGCCGGGACGTCCGGGGCGATGGCCTCGACGCGCGTCGAGACGGTGATCGTCCCCGCGCTCCCCCCGAGCGCGTCCGAGGCGTTGGTGATCAGGTTCATCACCACCTGGCGGATCTGCGTGGCGTCGGCGTCGACCGGCGGCACGGCGGGCTCGAGACGGTAGGTGACCGTGGCCCGCTTGCTGATCACGGTCGCGAGCAGGTGCCCCATCTCCTCGACGAGGCGCGAGAGGTTGAGCGTCTCGACGACGAAGCGCCCCTTGCCGGAGTAGGCGAGCATCTGGTTCGTGAGGTCCGCGGCCCGCTGCGACGAGGTCTCGATGTTCACGAGGAAGGGGCGCAGCGGCGACTCGGGCGGGGCCTTGGCGAGCGCGAGGTCCGCGTTGCCGAGGATCACCATGAGCAGGTTGTTGAAGTCGTGCGCGATGCCGCCGGCGAGCACGCCGAGGCTCTCGAGCTTCTGGGCCTGCTGCATCCGCCGCTCGAAGACGAGGCGCTCGACCTCGGCGTTGCGCCGGCCCGTGCTGTCCACCGAGACGCAGCCGAGCAGGGGCTCCTCGCCCGCGCGCTCGACGACGAACATGCGCGTCTCGTAGATCCGCGTGCCGCCGGCACCGTCGTCGACCGTCTCGTCCAGGGCCACGGAGCGGGCGCGCTGGGCCGCCGTTCCGTCCGCGGCGGCCTGCACCGCGGGCAGCAGCAGCTCCCGCGCGTTGCGGCCGATCTGTCCGCGGCCGGGCAGGTCGCGGTACGCCTGGTTGGAGTAGAGGACGCGGCCGCCGAGGTCCTGCACGTAGACGGCGGCGGGGATGTTGTCGAGAAAAGCCGCGAAGAGGTGCTGGCTCTCGTGCAGGGCCGCCTCCGCGCGGCGGCGCTCCGCCAGTTCCTCGGTCAGCTGGGCGTGCTGCCGCCGCGTGCGCCGTTCGCCGAGGATCAGCAGTCCGCAGAACCCGGCGACGAAGATGGTGAAGATCGCCGCCGCCAGCCGCGCCCCGGCCGCCCGCCGCTCCCAGGGGCCCAGCGCGCTGGAGGCCACGTCCGCGACGACGACGACCAGCGGGTAGTCGGGCATGGCGCGGTAGCTGGAGAAGCGGCGGACCTTGTCGATGATGGCGACCACCTCGTAGTGCCCCGTCGGCTCGCTGAGGACCCGCTTGAGCATCGGGCTCGCCCGCAGGTCCTGGCCGATCTCCGTCTGCTCTTTGAAGCGGCGCGCGCGCACGATCCCGTCGCGGCCCACGAGCATGACGCCTCGGTCGGGGCCGAGCGCGAGCCCCTCATAGAACTTCTCGAAGTACCCGGGGTCGAGCCCGGCCGTGACGACCCCGGCGAAGGTGCCATCCGGCAGTTCGACGCGCCGCGAGACGAAGAAGGACCAGGTCCCTGCGAGCTGGGTGCGCACGGGGGTGGCGATGTAGAAACCCACGTCCGGCTTCTCGGCGTGGACCCGGAACGTCTCGTTCCGGGCGATGTTGATCGGCTTGCTGAGCGGGAGCGCACTCAGGGCGAGGTTGCCGCGCGCGTCCACCACCGCAACCTGGTTGAGGCTCGGATCGTCCTTGCTGCGCTCCACGAGCCGCGCCAGATGGGGGGTCACCCGGCCCTGGTCGTCCGCGAACTCGTGCTGGAGCGCGAGCAGCATCCCGTCCGCGTCCCTGAGCACCCGCCGGACATGTTCCTCGAAGGCACGCGCCAGCGCGTCGTTCTCGCGGTAGATGCGCTCCACCTCCGAGTCGCGGTCTGCCGCGATCCTGTGCAGCGTGTCGGCCCAGGCACCCGCGATGAGGGTCAGCGCGAAAACGACGATGAGGGCGCCGGTCGGCAGCCGCCCCGGGGGCTGGACGCCTCGCTCGGGTGCCATGGGGCCGTATCATAGCGCAGTGCCGCGGGAACCGAGGGCCGTCGCGGGACACGCCCGTGCGGCGGGTCCGGTGGCCGGCCGGCCGGTGCTATAGTTGGCGGCGGCGGGCCGCGCGCCGGCGGCCTTGGAGAAGGGGCGATGATGGACTTCACCGACGAGCAGATCCAGCGGTACAGCCGGCACCTCCTGCTTCCGGACGTGGGGTGGGAGGGGCAGGAGCGGCTGCTGCGCGCGAAGGTCCTGATCGTGGGGGCGGGCGGCCTCGGCTCGCCGGTGGGGTGCTACCTCGCCGCGGCCGGCGTCGGCACCATCGGCGTGGTCGACGCCGACCGGGTCGAGCTCTCGAACCTGCAGCGGCAGATCGCGCACACCACGGGCCGCCTCGGCGCGCTCAAGGCGGAGTCGGCGAAGAGCGCGTGGCAGGCAATCAATCCCGACGTGAATGTGGTCCCCCACGCGGCGCGGCTGTGCGCGGCCAACGCGCGCGAGATCGTCGGGGCGTACGACATCGTCGTGGACGGCAGCGACAACTTCCCGACGCGCTACCTCGTCAACGACGCCTGCGTGCTGCTGCGCAGGCCCCTGGTCAGCGGCGCGGTCTATCGCCACGAGGGGCAGGTGTTCGTCGTCCGCCCCGGCGCCGGGCCGTGCTATCGCTGCCTGTTCCCGACCCCGCCCGCGCCCGGCCTGGTCCCGACCTGCGCCGAGGCCGGCGTGCTCGGCGTCGTGCCCGGGGTCGTCGGCACGCTGCAGGCCACGGAGGTGCTCAAGGCCCTCATCGGCGTCGGCGAGTCGCTCGCCGGGCGCCTGCTGCTGTGGGATGCGCTGGCGATGAGCTTCACGACCGTCCGCGTGCCCCGCAACCCGGCGTGCCCCGTCTGCGGCGAGAGCCCGACGATCACCGAGCTCGCGGACGAGCCGGCGGCGCGCCCGACGGTGTGCTGAAGAGCGCCCCTTCGCGGCCCGCTTCAGGCGCAGAGCTTGCGCAGCAGCCAGGCGACGTTGCGGCCGAGGGTGCGCATCGTCTGCATCCCCTCGTCGTCGCCCGCGACCTCCCCGGGCTCGCGCCCGCGGCCGATGTTCCAGTAGCTCGAGCCGGGCACGATCATCTCGCCGATCAGGAAGAACGCGTTCAGCGAGCTGAAGGCGTGGAAGGAGCCCGCGCGGCGCACGGCCACGACCCCCGCGCCGACCTTGCGCCGCAGCAGCTCGGGGTTGGCGCGCCCGACCATGCCCGCGCGCTCGATGAGCGCCTTCATCGAGGCGGAGACGTCGGCGAAGTACGTCGGCGACCCGAGCAGGATGCCGTCGGCGCCCTCGATCCTCGCGATGCACTCGTTGACGACGTCCTTCGTCACGGCGCAGCGCCGATCCTTGTTCTTGAAGCACTGGTTGCAGGCGATGCACCCCTGGATCGGCTTGCCCGCGAGCGGGAACAGCTCGGTCTCGATTCCCTCGGCCGCGATCTGCTCGAGCGCGGTGGCGAGCAGCATCGCGGTGTTGCCGTCCTTGCGGGCGCTGCCGTTGAATGCTATGACCTTCATGTCCCCTCCCGGCAGGCAGCTGAAGTTACGTGGTGCCTGGTTGCCCCGAACCTGTGCCGCGGCCGGAGCCGCGCCGCCGTCCGCGCGGCCGGCGTGGGGCCGCGGCGGGCGTCTCCGCCGCCTTCTCGCCGCCGGCGGCCGGCCCGAGCCCGGTGACCAGCCAGGTCCCGCCGGCCTTCTGGTTGCGGGCGATCTCCACGATTCCCTGGTCGCGCGCGTCCTCGAGCAGCGCCGAGAAGCTCGAGTAGCCGTAGCTGCTCTCGGTGAACGACGGGTGCTTGCGCTTGAGCGTGTCCTTGACCATCGAGCCGTGGAGCACGTCCTTGTTCTCGCGGATGAGCGCCTGCACGGTCGAGGCCAGCAGCGCGAAGGCCTGCGCCTTGCCCTTGGGGAGCGCGTCGAGCGCGGGGATGTTCTCGGCGGCGAGGTCCTCGTAGAAGATGAACTCGTCGCAGTTCTCGACCAGGAGCGCGGAGGAGGACTCGCGGACGCCGATGCCGATCACGGACTTGTTGTTCTCGCGCAGCTTGGACACCAGTGGCGAGAAGTCCGAGTCGCCCGAGAGGATGACGAAGGTGTCGAGGTGCTCCTTGGACCAGCAGAGGTCCATCGCGTCGACGGCGAGGCGGATGTCCGCGCTGTTCTTGCCGGACTGGTGGCGCTTGGGGATCTCGATCATCTCGATCCCCGCGGCGTGCAGCTCGCTCTTGTACTCCGGGTAGTTGCTCCAGTCGGCGTAGGCCTTCTTGATGATGATCTTGCCCTTCTCGAGCAGCCGCTCGAGCACCAGCCGGATGCGGAACTTCTTGTTCGTGCCCTTGAGGCCGAGCGCGATGTTGTCGAAGTCGATGAAGAGCGCGAGGTTCTTGTCCTCGTCCCTGCCGGCTGTCATCGTTGTTCTCCTTGTCTGAGAGGTGGCGGCGCAACGGTCCCGTCACCTAATCTTAGCAGGTTAGCCGCCTGGGCACCTTGGTCCCATGCGTCGCCTCCGGGGTCCTGTCGCTGCGGACCCCCGTCGGTGCTCGCTCGGAGCTGCGCGCCGCCGGGGGGCCCCCCCTTCGCGCCACCCCTTCGGCTCCAGCCTGGGACGGCGCGAATCCGGCAACCGACAGGAGAGCCCGGAACCGCGCCCAGTCGAAGCGCGGGCCGGGGTCCTGTTTCCTGCCGCGCGGCCACGCCACCTGGCTGTGCCCGACGATGCGCCGCGGCGTGATCGCCGGGTGCGCGCGCATCAACCGGCGGCAGAGGCGCGCGAGCGACGCGTACTGGCGCTGCGTGAACTCGTGCGCCGCATCGCCGATCAGCTCGATGCCGAGGGAGAAGTCGTTGCACCCCGTGCGCCCGCGCCAGCGGCTGACGCCGGCGTGGTAGGCCGCGCGATCGGTCGGGACGAACTGCGTGACGCGGCCGCGCCGGTCCACGAGGAAGTGCGCCGAGAGCTCCTTCCCCTCCACCTCGCGGTACGCCGGGTGCCTGGCGGCGTCGAGCGTGCCGAGGAAGAGCGCCTCGACGTCGGCGGTGTCGAAGCTCCCGGGGGGGCAGGTGATGTAATGGACGATGATCATGTCCACCGCCGCGCCGCCGCGGTCGCGGTGGTGCGGGCTCGGCAGGTACCGCGTCTTCACGGCGAGAGCAGCGTCATCGCGAAGGCCGCCGCCGGCGGGATGACGAGGTTGTCGTTGGCGAACTTCGGCAGCAGCAGCTCCACGAGCGCGGCGAACCAGGCGCCGGCCAGCAGCGGCACCGGCGGCGGGCCGCCGAGTGCGGCGCGGGTGGCGAAGCCCGCGAGAGCGGCCGCGACGAAGAACGCCACGGTCCCCTCGAGGCTCTTGCCGCCCACCCTGTGCCGCCCCCAGCGCTCGCCGACCGTCGTCGCCGAGACGTCGCCCGCGGCGAGGAAGAGCACAGCCGCGACGGCGGGCGGCTCGGGAAAGAGCAGCAGCGTCAGCGCGACGCCGAGGAGGTACGGCGGCGTCCCGTTGAGCTTGTGCTCCTCGCCGGGGCGCAGGAACCCCGAGAGGTGCGCCATCGCCCAGGCGTTGAAGCGCGGCAGGGTGAAGCGCGCGAGGTCGAAGAGGAGCACGGCGGCCAGCAGGGCGCCGTACGCGAAGAACGCGCGCGGGCGCCCGAGCGCGAACCAGATCGCGAGCAGGCCGAGCCCGCCGCCGACGTGGTAGAGCTTGCGCCCGAGATGCCTCACCGGTACCCCCGCGGCCCGCGCAGCGGCGGGTTGTAGTAGCCGAAGCGCACGCGCGGGAACTCCCGGCGCACCCGCGCCATGACCGTCGCCACGCCCAGCGGTGCCCCGCCCGCGAGCGGGCGCGCCACCTCCCAGTACCATTCCGGATCGAGGTTGAGGTTGCGCCACTGGATCAGGTCGGGCCGCACCTCGCGCAGCAGCGCCCGGAAGGCCGCCCACTCCGCGGGGTCGTCGGTGACGCCCGGGAAGACGAAGTAGTTCAGCGAGAGGAACTTGCCGCGCCGGCGCACCTCGCGCATGCTCGCGACGACGTCGTCGAAGCCGTAGCCCCGTGGCCGCGCGTAGGCGCGGTAGAGGGCCGGCCGCGCGCTGTTGAGGCTGACGCGCACGCTGTCGAGCCCGGCGTCGAGGATCCGGGCGAGCGCCGCCGGGCGGCTGGCGTTGGTGTTCAGGTTGAGCGTGCCGCGCGCGGTGCGGGCGCGGACGGCTCGCACCGTGCCCTCGAGCAGCTCAGCCTGCAGCAGCGGCTCGCCCTCGCACCCCTGGCCGAAGCTGGCGACCGCCCGCGGCGCCCGCTCGAGATGCGGCACGGCGACCGCGAGGACCTCGTCGACCGTCGGCGCGAACGCGATCCGCTCCTGCGTCGCGGGGCAGCCGGAGCCCGCCGGCTGGCGCGAGAGGCAGCCGAGGCAGCGGGCGTTGCAGGCGGGGGACGTCGGCAGCGGCGCCTCCCAGCGGCCCAGCACCAGGTTGTTCGCGGCGGGGCACCCCGAGCAGAGCGCGCACCCGAGCAGGTGCTGCCAGAGCCGGTTGCGGTGGTGGCGCGTGCGCAGCGCCCGGGCGCGCCGGGCGATCTCCCGCCGGTCGAACTCCGCGATGTCCTGCCGCCGGTCGGGGTCGACGCGCACGGCCGGGACGACGAAACGGCCCCGGTGCCAGCCGACCGCCGTGTAGGCGAAGAGCGGCAGCCGCGGCGCCCCGCGGAACGTGCGGAAGGCTGCGGTCGCCAGCTGCGTGTGCGCCGGGGCCAGGAACGCGGCCACCGCGGTGGCGCCGGCGATCGCCCCCGCCGCGCCGGTGCGCGCATCGGCCGCCAGCGGCTCGCGCCCGGGCAGCAGGAAGAGCTCGGACCCCGGCGGGAGCCCGATGCAGGCGGCGGCTTCCAGCGGCGCAAGGGTGTCGCCGACCCGCCCGAGGGCCGCCTGGCCGGGCACGTCGACGATGTGGCCGGCGGCGTCGGCCGCGACCGCGAGGACGGGGTCGGCACGTCGGGAGCGCGGCATGCCCGGGATGATACCACCGCGTCCGCGTGCGCCCGCGGCCGCGGCCCGGAAATTGACACCTTCCCGCGCAATCTGCGAAACTGCCATAGTTTGGGGAAGGATGCGCCAACCGATGCTGCACAAAGTGGTGGTCCGCTACAAGGACGGCGGGATCGCGAAGGGGACGACCGCCGACTTCACGCCGAACCGCCCGTCGTTCACGCTGGAGCGGGTGGCCCCGGCGCCGGGCGGTCCGGCGGTCGTCAACGTGGAGGACCTGAAGGCGCTGTTCTTCGTGCGCAGCTTCGAGGGCAACCGCGAGTACCGGGAGCAGAAGCTGCGCCTGCCCGAGGGGACGATCGGGAGGCGCTACCTGCTGACGTTCACCGACGGCGAGACGATGCGCGGCACGGCGCTCGGGGTGAACCTCTCCCGGTACGGGTTCCTGCTCTTCCCGGCGGACCCGGGTGGCAACAACAAGCGGATCTTCGTCGTGCACTCCGCGGTGAAGGAACTGCGGCAGGAGGATTGAACGTTCCATGAGCCGTCGCGCCGCCGCCGCGCTCGCCGCGGCCCTCCTCGCTGCCCTCGCCGCCCCCGCCGTGCGCGGACAGGAGCCGGTGCTCAACCCGCACACCCGGGAGGCCTGCCTGCGCTGCCACAAGGACGGCGTCGCGGGGCCGGAGCGCACGCGGATCTTCCCGTCGCGCGACGAGCCGCACGCCGCGGTGGCGAGCAGCTGCCGCTCCTGCCACAAGGACGGCACGCAGGACTTCTGGCTGGTCATCCTCCCGCGGGGGACGGGCGCCGCCGCCGCGCCGCCGTCCGAGCCGCTGTCGGCTCCGCTGGGGGCCACGCCCAGGC
>DATDCY010000259.1 GCA_036524115.1 bacterium
TGCTCTCTGAGCTGGCCGCGGTCGCAGAGAAACGGCCCAAGCGACTGTTTACTAAAAACACAGGACTCTGCTAAGTCAAAAAAACGACGTATAGGGTCTGACGCCTGCCCGGTGCCGGAAGGTTAAAGGGAGAGGTTAGCCGCAAGGCGAAGCTTCGAGCTGAAGCCCCGGTAAACGGCGGCCGTAACTATAACGGTCCTAAGGTAGCGAAATTCCTTGTCGGGTAAGTTCCGACCTGCACGAATGGCGTAACGATTTGGGCGCTGTCTCAACGAGGGGCACTGCGAATCTGTAGTACCGGTGAAGATGCCGGTTTCCCGCAACTAGACGGAAAGACCCCGTGCACCTTTACTGCACTCTAGCCTTGAACTTGGGTGCGTTCTGCGCAGGATAGGTGGGAGGCTTTGATATCGGGCTCTCGGGCTCGGTGGAGCCAATGGTGAGATACCACCCTTGACGTTCTTAGGTTCTAACCTGCTCCCCTCATCGGGGAGAGGAACAGGGCTAGACGGGTAGTTTGACTGGGGCGGTCGCCTCCTAAAGAGTAACGGAGGCGCTCGAAGGTTCCCTCAGGCTGTTTGGAAATCAGCCGTCGAGTGCAAAGGCACAAGGGAGCTTGACTGCGAGACCTACAAGTCGAGCAGGTGCGAAAGCAGGACTTAGTGATCCGGTGGTTCTGAGTGGAAGGGCCATCGCTCAACGGATAAAAGGTACGCCGGGGATAACAGGCTGATCTGGTCCAAGAGTTCACATCGACGACCAGGTTTGGCACCTCGATGTCGGCTCATCGCATCCTGGAGCTGTAGCAGGTTCCAAGGGTTGGGCTGTTCGCCCATTAAAGCGGTACGTGAGCTGGGTTTAGAACGTCGCGAGACAGTTCGGTCCCTATCTGTTGTGGGCGCAGGAGACTTGAGAGGGCCTGTCCTTAGTACGAGAGGACCGGGATGGACGAACCTCTAGTGCACCAGTTGTCTCGCCAGAGGCATAGCTGGGTAGCTAAGTTCGGTTGGGATAAACGCTGAAAGCATCTAAGCGTGAAACCCGCCTCGAGATGATGTCTCCCGCAGGGTAACCTGCCTAAAGACCCCTGGTAGACCACCAGGTTGATAGGCCAGATGTGCAAGAGCTGTGAGGCTCTCAGCTAACTGGTACTAATCGGTCGTGAGGCTTGACCATGGTGTTTACACTGCCCGAAACCGTAGGCGGTGCGACAGCACCCCTTGCCGCTGCGACAGCGAAGGCTGCTCGCCGCGGAGCTTCGTAGAGGATGATCCTTCGGTGTCGATGGCTTGACAGCTTCATCCCGGTGACCATGGCGGAGGGGTCACACCCGTTCCCATTCCGAACACGGCCGTTAAGCCCTCCTGCGCCGATGGTACTGTCAGGGCGACCTGGTGGGAGAGTAGGACGTTGCCGGGATTTTTTCCTCATGCTCGACAGCCCCGGTCCTGTGGACCGGGGCTTTTTTTTGCGTTGCGCCCGGCGCCGTGCGCCGGTGTAGACTTCTTCGACCCACCGCTGCAGGAGAAGCCAGATGTCCGGACACTCCAAATGGCACACCATCAAGCACAAGAAGGGCGCGCTCGACGCGAAGCGCGGCAAGGTCTTCACGAAGCTGATTCGTGAGATGACGATCGCCGCGCGGATCGGCGGCGGCGATCCCGACTCCAACCCGCGCCTGCGGACCGTCCTCGACAAGGCGAAGGCGTCGAACATGCCCGCCGACAACATCACCCGCGCCATCAAGAAGGGCACGGGCGAGCTCGAGGGCACCTCCTACGAGGACCTCGTCCTCGAGGGCTACGGGCCCGGCGGCGTCGCGATCCTCGTCGAGGGCACGACCGACAACCGCAACCGCACCGTCTCCGAGATCCGCCACCTGTTCACGAAGCACGGCGGGAACCTCGGCGGCGCCGGAAGCGTCGCGTACATGTTCAAGCCGAAGGGCGTCATCGCGATCTCCAGCGGGAAGACCACCGAGGACAAGCTGATGGAGATCGCGCTCGACGCGGGCGCCGACGACATCGTCAGCGAGGCCGTCGGCTTCACCGTCTACACGACGCCGCACGCGTTCGAGGCCGTGCGCGAGGCGATCAAGAAGGCCGGGATCGAGCCCGACGAGGCCGAGATCAAGAAGCTCGCCGACAACAACGTCGTGCTCGAGGGCAGCAAGGCGCAGCAGCTGCTGAAGCTCGTCGAGGCGCTCGACGACCAGGACGACGTGTCGAACGTCTGGGACAACTCCGACATCTCCGAGGCGGAGATGGAGGCGGCGGCCGCCGGTTAGATGATCGTCCTCGGCGTCGACCCGGGGTCCCAGCGCACGGGCTACGGAGCCGTCGAGAGCGACGGCCGGCGACACCGTCTGATCGAAGCGGGCGTGCTCGCGCCCGGCGTCCGGCTCTCGCTCGCGGAGAAGCTGCGGCACATCCACGCGGGCATCGCCTCGCTGATCGCTCGCCTCGACCCCGACGCGCTGGCCGTCGAGGACGTCTTCCACGCGGCCAACACGCGCACCGCGCTCGTGCTCGGACACGTCCGCGGTGTGGTGCTCCTGGCGGGCGCGCAAGCCGGTCTGCCGGTCCACGAGTACCCGCCCGCCACCGTGAAGCACCAGGTCACGGGCTCGGGCCGGGCCGAGAAGAGCCAGGTCGCCTTCATGGTCACGCGCATGCTCGCGCTGCCGGCCGAGGCGCTGGCCGGAGACGCGACCGACGCGCTCGCCGTCGCGCT
>DATDCY010000260.1 GCA_036524115.1 bacterium
CCGCATGAGGCGGCGCTGCGCGCGCTGGCCGCGCTTCGTGCCCGTGCCGCCGGCGGGCCCGACGCCGAGGTCTGGTACCGGGAGTTGTCCGACGTGGTCCGGCGCTACCTCGAGGATCGGTTCGCCCTGCGCGCGCCGGAGCGCACCACCGAGGAACTCATCCGCGAGGCGGCCGTCTCCGGGCAGCTCAAGCCCGCCCACCAGGAGCTGGTCCGGCTGTTCCTGGCGCATTGCGACCTGGTCAAGTTCGCGCGGCACCGGCCGTCGTCCGAAGACGCCTCGCGCGCTCTCGCGGCGGCCGAGCGCCTGGTGCGCGAGACGGCGCCGCCCCCGACGCAGGGGCGGGCCGCGGGCACGGGGGGCGGCCGGTGAGGTTCGAGTACCCGTGGGCGCTGCTGCTGGTGCTCCTGGCGCCGGCGCTCGCGTTCCTGCGCGGGTGGCGCCGGCGCAGGCCGGCGGTGGACTTCGGGGACGGGGGGGCGCTCGCCCGCCTCCCCGCCACGTGGGCGGTGCGGGCGCAGCGGCTGCTCCCGGTCGCGTTCGGGCTCGGCTTCGCGTGCCTCGCCGTCGCGCTGGCCCGACCGCGCACCGGCGTGCCCGAGAGCCTCGTGCGCGCCGAGGTGCGGGACATCGTGCTCCTCGTGGACGTCTCGACGTCGATGCGCGCCGAGGACCTCTCCGGCGGGGGCAGGCGGCTGGACCGGCTCGCGGCGGTCAAGGAGGTGATCGGGCGGTTCATCCGGCGCCGGCCCGACGATCGCATCGCCCTGGTCGCCTTCGCCGCGGCGCCCTACACGGTCTCGCCGCTGACGCTCGACCACGCCTGGCTCCTGGGTCAGATGGACCGCCTCGAGACCGGGATGATCGAGGACGGGACCGCGATCGGCGACGGCATCGCCTCCGCGGTCAATCGGCTGCGCGAGAGCAAGGCCGCGGCGAAGGTCGTCGTCCTGCTCACCGACGGCATCAACAACCGCGGCGTCCTCCTTCCGGAGAACGCGGCGCTTGCGGCGCGCGCCCTCGGCATCAGGGTCTACACCGTGGGCGCCGGCGCGAGCGGCCCGGTGCGCGCGCCGATCCGGGACGCCTCGGGCGAGGTGCGGTACGTGCTGCAGGAGTCGGGGATCGAGGAGGGCGCCCTCGAGGGCATCGCGCAGACCACGGGCGGCCGGTACTTCCGGGCGGCGGACTTCGCGGCGCTCGAGGACGTCTACGCGCGGATCGACGAGATGGAGAAGACGGCCGTCGACGTGCGTGAGTACACGCGGTTCGAGGAACGGTTCGTGCCCTTCGCGATCCTCGGCCTGGCCCTGCTCCTGCTGGAACAGGGGCTGGCGCTGACGCGGCTCGGGAGGCTGCCGTGATCCAGTGGGGCGACCCCCGGTTCCTCCCCCTGCTGTGGGCGCTCGTGCCGCTGGGGGCGCTGCTCGTCCTGCTGGTCTGGCTGCGCGAGCGGCGCTGGCGCCGGCTGCTCGAGAGGGCGGCGGCGGACCAGTTGTCGCCGGAGCGCCGGCGCTCGCTGTCCCGCGTGAAGGCCGCCCTCTGGCTGGCGGCGTGCGCGCTGGCGCTCGCGTCGCTGGCCCGGCCGCAGTGGGGAATCCGCTGGCAGGCGCAGCCGCGGCGGGGTCTGGACATCGTCGTCGTCCTGGACACCTCCCGCAGCATGCTGGCGACCGACGCGCGGCCGAGCCGGATGGAGCGGGCGAAGTGGGGGCTCAACGACCTGCTCCAGCGGCTCGGCGGGGACCGCGTCGGCCTGGTGGCGTTCGCGGGGTCGAGTTTTCTCGCGTGCCCGCTGACGACGGACTACGCCGCCTTCTCGATGGTGCTGGACGACGTCCGTCCGGGGACGATCCCGCGCGGCGGGACGGCGATCGCCCAGGGACTGGAGGCGGCGCTCGCCGCCTTCGACAAGGGCGGCGCGGCCGACCGGGTCGTCATCCTCGTCACGGACGGCGAGGACCACGCGGGCGGGATCGAGCGGGCGACGGCCGCGCTGGCGCAGCAGAAGGTCAGGGTCTTCGCGGTCGGCATCGGCAGCGCCGCCGGCGAACTCATCCCGTCGGCGCAGGACGTCGGGGGATTCCTCCGCGACCGCTCGGGGACGGTCGTCAGGACCGCGCTCAGGGAGGAGACGCTCCGGAAGATCGCCGCGGCCACCGGGGGGACGGCGGTCATCGCGGCGGGTGGCGACTTCGGATGGGACCGGGTCCTCGACACCGGGTTCGGCGCGCTGCAGCGCGAGGAGCGGGAGGCACGGCTCGTCAAGGCCTACGCGGAGCGCTTCCCCTGGTTCCTCGGGGGGGCGCTGGCCCTGCTTGCGGTCGAGACGCTGCTGGGGGAGCGGCGCCGGGGCAAGGGGGTCTCCGCATGAGGCGAGCCGCCGTCGGCATCCTCGCCGCCGTCGTGATGACCGGTGCCCATGTCCTGCCCGCGGCGGCCGCCGGCGCGCGCCGCGCCCTGGACGAGGGCCTCGATCTGTTCGCGGCCGGCCGGTACGACGAGGCGGCGACCCGGTTCGCCGGGGCCGCGGAGCAGGCTGGCGGGGAGGGGCTCGACCCGGCCGTGGGCGGCTACGACCGCGCCATCGCGTTCCTGAAGGCCGGGCGCGCGCCGGAGGCGGCCGCGGCCTTCGCCGAACTGGAGGACGCTGGCGACGAGCGCCTGCGAGAATCGGCGCGGTACCAGCGCGGCATCGCGCTGGAGACGGCGGCCGACGCGACGGAGAGCGGCGGCGATCTGCCCAAGGCGATCGCCCTCCTCGACGAGGCGCTCGCCGCCTACGAAGGCGCGATGCGCGTCGACCCGGGCGACGAGGACCCGAAGGTCAACCACGAGCTGGCGTTCCGGAAGCGGGCGCGGCTCGCACAGAAGCTCCAGGGACAGGGCGCGAGCCGGCCGCCCGAGCGGGCCGGACGCGGTGAGCCGCCGCCGGAGCGGCCGCCCAGGCCGGAGCCGTCGGGGAAGGAGATGCGGCCCGAGGAGGCGCGCACGCTGCTCGACGCGCTGAGGCAGCAGGAGCAGTCCCAGCGCGGCAGGATGCGTCCCTTCCGCGGGGATGCCACGGCAGTGGAGAAGGACTGGTGAGATGAGGGCACGGCAACCGTGGCTCGCGTCGCGGAGCGGCGTCGCGGCCCTGCTCGCCTGCGGGCTCCTCGTCCTGTCGGCGCCCGTTGCGGCGGAGCCGGTCGACGAGGCCGGCGGGCAGCTCTTCGCCAGCGTGGCGACGGCGCGGCGCGAGCGCTTCCTGCACGAGGTCTTCGAGTTCACCGTCTCCGTGTACAGCCGCGGGCTGACGATGGGGCGCGAGATCGCCCTCGTCAACGAGGAGACGCCGGGCCTGCAGTTCGGCCCGTTCCGCGATGCGGGGAGCGGACGCGAGGAGGTCAACGGCAGGACGTACGACGTCCGCCGCTTCGTGGGGCGGGCGGAGACCGTCGCCGCCGGCGCGTACGCCCTTCGCCCGACCGTGCGCCTCACCGTGGTCGTCCCCGCCCGCGGCGACGGGTCGCCGGGGAGGGCGGAGATCCGCCGGACCGACCTGCACCCGCTGGCGTCGTCGCTGCGGGTCAGCGCGCTGCCCGAAGCGGGGAGGCCGGCGGCCTTCGGCGGGGCGGTCGGGACCTTCGGCTTCACCGCGTCGGTCAGGCCCACGGCGGTCCCTGCCGGCGAGCCGGTCACCCTGACGATGGAGATCCGGGGGAGCGGCAACATCGGCCCGGTCGCGGCCCCGCGCGTGGATGGCGGAGCGGGCTTCAAGGCCTTCGAGCCGCGGCTGCTCGCGAAGGAGACCGGCGCAGACGGGTTGAGCGGCCGGCTCGCGTTCGAGCAGACCGTCGTGCCGCTCACGGCGGCCTCGACCTCGCTGCCTGCGGTGAGGTTCGCCTACTTCGATCCGGAGCAGGGGGGCTACCGGGAGATCGTCCGCGGTCCCTTCCCGCTGGCGCTGAGGCCGTCCGTGCGTCCCGCCGGCGCGCCGCCCCCCGAGGCGCCGGCTGCGG
>DATDCY010000261.1 GCA_036524115.1 bacterium
GCCGGGGCGCGCGGCCGCCCGTGCAGACGCAGCGGACGGGGCTGGTGCCGCCGCCGCGCCAGAGACGGCGGCCGCGATCGCGGCGAAGAACTCTGCGGCGCCGGCGCGCGCGGGCTTCACCAGGAAGCGCCCCTCCAGGGCGAGGACCCTTTCCTTGACGTTCTCGTCCGGGTACGCCGTGACGGCGACGACCGTGACCCCGGGGCGGGACTGCCGGACCTTCTCGATCAGCTCCAGCCCGCCCAGGAAGCCCTCGTTGTCGAGCGTCGGCATGACGATGTCCGTGAGCACCGCGGGGGCGTACCCGCGCGCGACCTCGCGCTCGATCTCGCGCAGCCCGGCGCCCACGCCGTCGCAGGAAACCACGCGGAAGCCCAGACGTCCGAGCTGCCCGGCGGCCTCCTCCCGGAAGACCGGATCGTCGTCGACGAGCACCAGCGGCACGCCCGCCCCGACCGGCTCGGGCGTGGTGTCGAGGTCGGCGAACGAGGTCTCGCCCTCCGGCTCCGCGGCCGGCGTGGCAGCCGCGTCGGCGCCGCGCTCGCGCTCGCGCTCGTCGATCAGCCGGGTGCCCTCGAGCACGAGCCACTGGGTGTCGATCCCGCGCTCGAGGATGAATGCGTGCGGGTCGACGCTGACCTCGCCGCGGCTCTTGATGTCGGCGAGCTCGAAGCTGAACGTCCCCTCCTTCCAGGAGAGGAAGTAGACGATCGCGTCCTCGATCTGCTGCTGGACGATCTTCTCGAGCGCGGCCTCGTCCATGAGCCCGAGGCGCACGAGGATCGAGCCGAGCAGCTCCCGGCTCTCGCCGGCGCGCTGCAGCTCGAGCGCCCTGGCCAGGTCCTCGGGCCCCACGAGCCCGCGCGAGACGAGCAACTCACCGAGGGTCTTGCCGGGCCGCGGCGAGACGGTCTGGATGACCTTGCCCTCGCGGATGAGGATCTTCCCCTGCTGCCCCTCGCGCTCGAGCACGAGGATGCCCGACTTCTTGCTCAGGGACACGATCTGGAGGATGTCGGGAAGCGACAGATCCTCGAGGTTCCCCACCAGGCTCATGGAGCCGCTCAACCCCCTGTCCACGCACGAGATCCGGCGGCGGAGGCGCACCTCGCCGCACCATGCTGTATAGCACGGCCTGACGGTCGATGCAAACCCCGGAAGAGAAAGAAAAAAAGCCCCGGGAGGCGGTCCCCCCGGGGCTGGTGAAGCGCGGAACTAGAAGGTCAGGTTGAACTGGGCCGTGGCGCCCCAGGCGTTGTCGAGGTCGCCGTAGGCGTCGCCGGGGAGCAGGTAGGCGAAGCCGACGTTGACGCCGACGTTCTCGGTCATCGAGTACATCGCGATCACGTCGAACTCCTCGCCAAGCGCCTCGTCGTTGCCGGCGCCCTTCGCGGTCTCCTGCAGGCGCTGCCCGTAGATCCCCGCGGCGTACAGCGTGAGGGCCGGCATGACCTTCACGGCGGCCGAGACCTTCCCGGCCACGGCGTTGCCGACGCTCAGGTCGCCGGTGTAGGTGCTCTCCCAACCCGGGAGGTCGAAGTTGTTGAACAGGATCACGGACCAGAACGGCGACTGGTAATCGAACCGCAGCGCGCCCTCGTTCTTCGCAGTGCCGGGCTTGTCGCCCTGGGCGTACGCAACCTCGGCGCCGATCGTCGCCGGGCCCGCCAGGAACTTCGCGCCGACGTAGGCGAGGAGACCGCTCTGATCGACGTCCTTGCCGCCCGTCACCTTGTTCTTGCCGGTGATGTACGCAACCTCGGCGGAGAGGTCGACGGGGCCGGCCTTGCCCATCGCGAAGGCGTCGCCGCCGAAGCGCTCCTTGTCGATGTTCGAGGTGGTCTGGTCGTCGGACCACAGGCCGAGGACGCCGAACTTGAAGCCGGCCGCCTCGGCCGTGACGGCCAGGGTCACGCCGTCGTTGTCAGCCTGGTTCTGGACGCCGTTGACCAGCGTCGCGCCGTTGAGGGTCTCGGCGTTCTTGTCCCACGACAGCGAGACCGCGACCGGGTCGAGCTTCGCCGCCATCTTGGCGCGGAAGCGGTTGTCCTTGTTGGCCAGCACGCCCGGACCCCAGCTCACATCCTGCTTGCCGAGGGTCATAGTCAGCGGGGTGCTCGGAATCGCCACGACCATGTTGACCCAGTCGAAGTCGATCTGGTTGGCAGAGCCGAAGATGGCGTTGTTGCCGAACGCCTCCTGGGCACCCCACATGGTCTCGAGGATGTCCGTGCGCACCTGCAGCTTCACGCCATCGGCAACGGGCCACGTCAGGAACAGGCGGAGGCGCTGGTCCCACCACTCGACCTGGTTGTCGGCCTTCGGGTTGATGGTCTGGAAGTACTTGTCGGTGTACCAGTAGCGGGCGCGGAACTCAGCCTTGGTCTCGAGGGCCGCCGCCGAGGCCTGGCCCGCGACCGCGAACATGATCGCCGCCGCAAGGGTGATCGTCATGAACTTCTTCATCGTGTCCCTCCTGTTTGCCTGCTTGGTTCCCCGTTTTCCCGGCCGTCCGCGTATCCAGCCGTCCTGCACTTCACCGGGAAAGCCTGGTTCCTCACCGTCGCACAGCCGTTATCCCTGCGAGCCCATCACCTCCCCGTGGCGCGGATACGCATCGCCGCTTGTTTTTCTCGTCCAAAGCCGCTCCGGGGGCACCACCCCCGGATACCCTACCCTCTTCGGAGTGATTCCGGGGGCAAACTATCAGCAGCAATTCTTCCCTGTCAAGACCTTATTTTCCCTCGGCGAACCGCCCCGGCGGCCTCCAGGCGACCAGTCTCGCGCGCTCCCCGAGGAGGACCCCCGCATTGCGGTTGACCAGGAAGAGCGTCTCGACCGTTCCGTCGCGGTCCACGTCGCCCCGGGCGAGGTCGGCGACGTAGCCATCGAAGGAGCGGCTCCGCCCCTCCTCTTCGAGGGAGAACGAACCCGGCTGGGCCTCGAGAACGACGACCTCCCCCTTGCCGATCCCGCGCATGCGGGTGAGCACGATCATGGAGTCCGAGTAATTGCGGGGCACGATGAGGCGGGTCCCCGCCGGCGTCGCCTCCGCGAGCAGACGCCCCTGGAAGGCCTGCATCGCCTCGTCGAACGCCTGTCCCTCGAGGCTCCAGCCCCCGCCGAGATCCTGCTCCCGCAGCGGCGGGGGGTACCCGCCATAGGTCCGGGCGCTCCGCCAGAGGGCCTTGCCTTCCGCGTCGAAGGCGAAGAGGTACCCGTTCCGGTCCAGCACATAGCACGCGGCCGGGCTCCCCGCGGCGGCCAGCGCAAGGCCGAAGATGCCCGCCTGCCGCGGCAGGGCGGTGCCGTCGACCCGCTCCACCGAACCGTCGCGCCACCGGTACTCCTCGACCCGGCCCGCGAGCACTTCGTCGATGCCCGCCCGCTGTCCGAGCAGGAGCGGGGCCGCCCCCGGCCGCGGCACGGAACGCAGGTAGAGCCCGTCGGCCGTCCCGATCACCTCCAGCCTCCCGCCGCGCCAGGAGCGGATCTCGGTCGCGGCCCGGCCCCACGTGACGGCCGAGACGAGGACCTCCGCCCGGCCGTCGCCGTCCACGTCGGCAGCGTCCAGCCCCACGATCCGCCGGCCGCCCCGCGCGGCCTCGTCCCAGCGCCAGGACAGCTGCTGCTCGTCCCAGCGGTACAGCGACAGCCGGTCGCCGTCGCTGACGACGATCTCCACCCGGCCCTCGCCGAGGATGTCGCCTGCCGCGAGGGCCCGCCCGCCGCCGGGGAGATCCCGGACGGCGTACTCGCCCTCGCCCGCCCGGGCCGGGACCGGCGACGGGGCCGGGGTCGGCGCCGCCGGCGAAGCCGGGGCCGCGTCGGCGGATGGCGACGCCGGGG
>DATDCY010000262.1 GCA_036524115.1 bacterium
GGCGGCCGGCGGCACGGTCGAGGCGCTGGAGGCGGCCCGGCGCGCTGCCGGCCGCGGCGGGCTCGTCGTCGTCGCCGGCTCCCTGTTCCTGGTTGGCGAGGTCCTCGCCCGCCGCCCGCGCTGGTAGCCGCGATCCGCGCATGTTGATCGACGCCACCTCCTGTGCTAGAGGAGTCCGGATGTCCCGCATCCTCCCGGTCGTGCTCGCCCTGCTGGTGTTGCCCGCGCTCCCCGCGGCGGCGCAGCAGGCCGCCCCGGCCGCACAGCAGACCGCCCCGGCAGTGGGCGGCGACGAGGTGCTGGTCAACGCCGCGCAGCTCGAGCGGCACGGCGAGGAACGGGTCATCGTCGGCGAGGGCGCGGTCGTCGTCCGGCACCGTGACCTGCGCCTTGCCGCGGATCGGGTTGTGTACAACGAGCTGACGCGCGACCTGGTTGCCGACGGCAACGTCGTCCTCGACGCCGGGGCGGACCGGCTCCAGGGCGAGCACCTCGAGCTGAACCTCGGCACCCGGATCGGGTTTGTCGAGCACGGGCAGGGCTTCGTGCAGAGCTACTACTTCACGGGCAGGCGCATCGAGAAGCAGGGGCCGGACCGCTACGTCGTCCGCGGCGGCACCTTCACCACGTGCGAGGGCGTCCTGCCCGACTGGAGCTTCCACACGACGACCGCGGACGTCACGATCGACGAGTACCTGCACGCGTGGAACCCGAGCCTGTTCGTCAAGCGGCTGCCGGTGCTGTACTTCCCCTACGCGGTCTTCCCCGTCAAGCGCGACCGCTCCTCGGGCCTCCTGATCCCCGAGATCCGCTACTCGAACCGGGACGGCGTCATCCTGCGCGAGGCCTACTACTGGGCGCCGCGCGACAACTTCGACGCCACCGTCGGCCTCGACTACCTCCAGAAGACGGGGTGGGGCGCCAACGGCGAGGTCCGCTACCTGCTCGGGTTGCGCACCCAGGGCGTCCTCAACGCGTACTACCTGCAGGAGGACGGCGGGACGGGGACGGGCGCCGAGCGCTGGTCCTTCTCGACGCGCAACTCGCACGAGTTGCCGCTCGGCCTGCAGCTCGAGGCCGAGGCGTTCTTCCAGAGCGACCGCAGCTTCAGGGCCAACTACGCGGACACCATCGAGAAGCGCTCCGACGAGCGCACCACGACGTCGGTCTACCTCAGGCGCAGCTGGTCGGCGTGGGACTTCACGCTCTCGGGGCGCCACGAGGAGAGCCTGATCACCGAGCAGCGCAACACGCTCACCCGCTTTCCGGAGCTGACGGTCGACCGCACGAGCACCCGGCTCTTCGACACCGATCTGCTGCTGCGGCTCGACGCGAGCGGCGTGCGGTTGCGCCGCGACAACGCCAGCGGCGAGTTCGCGACCACGCGCCTGCACCTGGTCCCCGAGCTGACCTGGCCGCTCTCGCTCGGGAGCGTCGCGCGGGTCATCCCCGCCGCGACGTACGACGTGGCCTACTACAGCCGGGATCTCGACGGGCAGGAGGCGACGCGGCAGGTCCCGACGGGGAGGGTCACGCTCGAGGGGCCGCGGTTCTACCGCGTCTGGGACGTCGAGCAGCGCGGGATCGAGAAGGTCAAGCACCTCATCGAGCCGAGCATCGGCTACGTGTACACCCCGTCGGTGGACCAGTCGAGGATGCCGAAGTTCGACTCCATCGACCGGATCGAGCCGGCGAGCCGCCTGGAGTACAGCCTGACCAACACCCTGTACGCCAAGGTGCGGGAGCGCCGCGCGACGGCCGCGGCCGCACGCGCGGCAGCGGCGCCGGAGACCGCTGGCGGGGCAAGCGGGGGAGGCGGGGCGGGCGCGAGCGTCCCGGCGTCCGCGGAAGAGATGCCCGCGG
>DATDCY010000263.1 GCA_036524115.1 bacterium
GGACGGCGGCCGCTAGCGCGCCGCGCCGGGTCCCGCAGGGGGCTCCGCCAGGTGCGCGCCGCCGCGCCTCACCAGCGGTACTCGAGCCCGAGCGAGACGAGCTTCGCGTCGGTGATGTCGATGTCCATCACGTCGCCCTCGAGCCGGAGGTGCCAGTTGCCCGTGAAGTTCCAGGTCGCCCCCAGCCCGTAGGTGAAGCTCGTCCCGGACTTGTCCAGCATCCGGTCCTGCCGCTCGCCGCTGGGGAGGAAGAAGTTCGAGTCGTAGCTCGTGTTCCAGAAGAGCACCCCGCCGCGCCCGAAGACCTGCGCCCGCCCGAACCGCTGCCCGAGCTGCACCGTGACGCCCGTGCCGTAGAGCGAGACCTTCGTCTCCCCGGTCCCCCGCTCCGCCGGCGGCTTGAAGTAGTCGAAGGTCGCGTTGACCTCGCCGAGCTCGGCCGCGGTCACCTCGAAGCCGACGTTGTCGTTGATCCAGTAGCCGCCGTAGAGCCTGAAGCCGGCGTTGCCCTCGTCGGCGGTGATGTCGTCGAACTCGATCCCCTCCATGCTGAGGCTGCGCCCCGGGATGCGGATGTCCGAGTAGCAGGGCGCGAAGCCGATGTAGATGCCCTCGAACCAGGAGCGACCGTCCTCGGCGTGCGCGTCCGCGGGCGCTAGCGCCGTCCCCAGGGCCAGAACGAACCCGACCACTGCCACGGTTCTCGCGAGTGTGACCATTGCCCCCTCCCTCGTGCTGTGTGAACCGCGGGCGCCGATGCGCGGCCGGGCGCGGGCGCCTCCACCTCTCACTTTGGGACATCGGTATCGCGGCCGGAACGCCGCGCGATGCGCGCCACTATCGCCGCGCCCGGCGGGAATGTCAACGCGCAGTCGTCGGCGGGCCTGCGGCCGCGATCGGCTTCGCGCCGGGGGCTCAGCGCGCCCGTGGCGGCGCGAGCTGCTCGAGGTCCCAGTCCAGGCGCAGCTCCAGGAGCGTCCCGTCGCGGCTGAGGTAGCGCACGTACCCGGCCTCGAGACCGTGGCGGAAGAGCTGCTCGGTGATGCGCACGTCGGCGCGGCAGTACTCCTCGACGAGGTCGAGGCGTCCCGCGCGGACCCAGGCCAGCGACTGCAGGCCGTCGGCGGTCTTCGTCGCGCCGAGCGTGTGCTCGGTCAGGTGGGCCAGCGAGAGACGGAAGCCGAGGCGCCGGCGCACGTCGGCGAGGATGTCGAAGACCTTGCCCTCGGCGCCCAGCCGCGCGAGCGTGCCGTCGTCGTAGGCCGAGAGCACCTTGAAGTCGAAGCCCACGATGTTGAAGCCGACGACGAGGTCCGCCTTGCGCAGCAGCGCAAAGAGCGCGTCCGCCTGGTGCTCGAGGAAGGCGTGCGCCTCGCCGGTGAGGCTGTCGGCGACGACGGCGACGGCGAGGCCCATGAGGTGGCTGTTGTGCCAGCCGCCGACCTCGTCGGCGCCGCGCAGCGTCTCGACGTCGAGCACCATGACGCGCGTCGCGTCGTACTGCGGCTCCTCCACCAGCGCGACCAGCGGCTCGTCGGCGCATTCCGCCTCGTCCGCGGACGCCGCCTGCTCGCGCCAGGCGCGCGCGTCCGGGTGGTCCAGCAGCAGCTTGAGCACCGTCACGGCCGCCTCCTTGTCGAGCGGGACGTTGCCGTTGCCGCACTTGTTGGAGTAGATGCACGCCGGGCAGCCGGCCTCGCACTCGCAGGAGCCGATCAGCTCCAGGGTGCGCTCGAGCAGCTCGCCGATGCGCGCGAAGCTCGCCTCCGCCAGGCCGACGCCGCCGGCGTAGCCGTCGTAGATGAAGATCGCGCCCTTGCCGACCTGCGCGTGCAGGGGTGTCGAGATCCCGCCGACGTCGTCGCGCTCGCACAGCGCGAACAGCGGGAAGAGCGCGATCGCCGCGTGCTCGACGGCGTGGATGCCGCCCATGTAGTTGAGGCGGCGGCCGGCGACCGCGCGCGGCACGAACTCGTCGATCTCGATCCAGAGGCCGATCGTCTCGAATGACGACGGCGGCAGCTCCAGCTCGTGGACCGAGAGGCGCTCGCCGGAGGAGACGCGCTTCTTCTCGTAGCCGACGACGCGCTCGGTGACCTTGAGCTCGCCGAGCCGGCAGACGAAGTTGTGCACCAGCTTGCTGCGGCGCGTGGCGAGGATCTCCGTCTCCTTCTCGCGGTGCGGCAGCGTGTAGTAGTCCACGTCCACCGGCCGCGCCCAGAGGTTGCGCCGGTCCAGGTCGAGGCGGGTCACCTGGTACTGCGCGGCGCGGTGCAGGTAGATGGCGCCGGGGTGCCCCTCGGAGAAGGCGCGGTTGCCGTCGAGGCTGCCGATGACCCGCGGTTTCGCGCCGGGGGCCGGGGCCTCCTCGGCGTCGCCCCGCTTGCGCCGCCGGCCGGCCGGCGGGGACAGCGGCGGCTCGCGCTCCTCGGGCGGCAGCAGCACGACGCGGCCGGGATGCGGCGCGTCGCGGTCGGGCTCGACGAGGCGCAGGTCGGGGTGCGCCCCGGGGAGCGCGCCGGCTCTCTCCGCGAAGATCGTGTACGACTCGCCCGCGCCGCGGATGTCGACGTCCCGCTGCGGCGAGCGCTTGACGGCGTGCCAGCAGTCCTCGCCGACGGCCCGCACGAGATCGCCGCAGCGCTCGAGCAGCGCGATGGCGTCCGCGACCGCCGTGCCGGCAGCGGGTCCGCGCGGCGGGAACCAGGGGTCGTCGCGGCGCAGCGGCAGCTCGGCCGCGGCGCACGCCAGGTGCGAGGCGAGCACCGGCAGGTTCTCCGGGTTGATGACGGCCGGCTCGAAGCCCGAGGCGAAGAAGACGTCCGGGTGCTTCATGAAGTACTGGTCCAGCGCGTCCGGCCCCGCGAGCAGCACGATGAGCGACGCGCGATCCTGCCGCCCGACCCGCCCGCCGCGCTGCCAGGTCGACGTGATCGACCCCGGGTAGCCGACGAGGATGCAGACGTCCAGTCCGCCGATGTCGATGCCCATCTCCAGCGCGGAGGTGCTGACGACCGCCTTGAGCGCCCCGGTGAAGAGCCGCTCCTCGATGTCGCGCCGCTCCTCGGGGAGGTAGCCGGAGCGGTACGCGCTGATCGCCTTGCGCAGCCGCGCGTCCCCGTGCACGGCCCAGGTGTAGACCAGCTCCGTGTTCTTGCGCGACTTGGTGAAGACGATCGTCGCCAGGTCCTCGCGCACCGCCTCGCGCAGCAGCCGGGCGGCGAGGGTGGCCGGCGAGCGGCGCGCCGGGTTGACGAAGAGGAACGAGCGTCCGGCCTCGGGCGCGCCGTTCTCATCGACGACCGCGGGCGCGCGGCCCGTGAGCCGCGCCGCCAGCTCCCCCGGGTTGGCGATCGTCGCCGAGCAGGCGATGATCTGCGGGCGCGCGCCGTAGATCTCGGCGACGCGCAGCAGCCGCCGCAGCAGGTTCGCGACGTGCGACCCGAAGACGCCGCGGTAGGTGTGGACCTCGTCGAGGACGATGACGCGCAGGTTGGTGAAGAAGGCCTCCCACTTCGGGTGGAAGGCGAGCATGCCGACGTGGAGCATGTCCGGGTTCGAGATGACGACGTTCGGCGGCGACGTGCGGATCTTCGCGCGCCGGTGCGCCGGCGTGTCGCCGTCGTAGATCTCGGCGGTGACCCGCCCCTCGAGCCCGCAGGCGGCGGCCAGCTCGCGGAAGGCCCCGAGCTGGTCCTGCTCCAGCGCCTTGATCGGGAAGAGGTAGAGCGCGCGCGCCTCGGGGTCGGCGAGGCAGTGATCGAGCACGGGCAGGTTGTAGCAGAGCGTCTTGCCGGAGGCCGTGGGCGTGACCACGACGACGTCCTCGCCGGCGAGGGCCCGGCGCACCGCCTCGGCCTGGTGCAGCCAGGGGCGCTCGATGCCGAGGCCCGCGAGCCCCGCCAGCAGCTCCGGCCGCAGCCGCGACGGGAAGACGCCGAAGCTGGCCGCGCGCGGCGGGATCTCCTCGCGGTGGGCGACCTCGGAGACGAGGTCGGCGTGGCGGCCCAGGCGCTCGAGGAAACGCGCGATGCGGCTCATGGCGCCGAGACGATAGGCCAAGGGCGGCGGAAAGACAAGGCGCGCTCGCCCGGCAGGCCCGCGCCGACGCCGGCCGCCGGGGCGAGATCAGGGGTAGCTCTTCTCGATCTTGCCGACGAGCACCCCGCTATTGTTGTAGATGTAGTAGATCATCTGCATCGCGTGGTACCCGTCGAACACGACGACTTCGGTGGCATTCTTTCCTCCCTGCTCGGGCTGCACCGCGGTGATGAAAACGCCCGTCAGCACGAGCTGGAAGATGGGCTTCAAGCCCGCGTCGCCGATGACCGCGCAGGCGTCGACGATGACTTCGCTCACGAGGCCGCCCCCGAGCGCCGCGAAGGCCAGGCCGACGGTGGCGCGGTCCAGTTTCTTGGCGATTCGCATCGGACCCGGCACGGCAGTCTGGCCGAGCGGGTGGGACACGTCCAGGGTGAAGCCCTCGATGTCGATCCACTTCATGTGATCGACCTGCCGGGACCCTCCGTTGACACCTGTGACTTTCAGGAAGAAATCGGTCGGGTCCGGGGCGGCCGACGCCGGCCAGGCGGCTGCCAGCGTGCAGAGCGCGAATATCGCGGCGATGAGGCGGGTGTGTGTCTTCATGGGGGTCTCCTCCTTCGGGTTGGGCCCCGCGACGGGGCGCGGTTGTCGCGCGACCCTCTTGGCCGAGGCGAAAGTCATCGCAGGCCGGATCGGTTCGCGCACGCCACTCCTGCTCCGATGGGGAACGCGAGACTCAACGGTGGCCCAAGCTCGAGGCTTTGTCAAACGAGTCGGGCCCGTGACGTTCGAGGGGCGGGTGGGCGACGACGACCCCGCGAATGTCTACATCACCCAACCTGCGGGAAAAATTGACTTTCCCGGGGTGCGCGGGTAGTATCCGGTGCCCAATGACCCGCGCGGATCGCACCTCGTGAAAATCCTCGGCATCTCGGCCTTCTACCACGACGCCGCGGCGGCGCTCCTCGACTCGGGAGAGATCGTCGCGGCGGCGCAGGAGGAGCGCTTCACGCGCCGCAAGCACGACCCCTCCTTCCCGCACAACGCCATCGCGTACTGTCTCGACGCCACGGGGGCCGCGTTCGAGGAGCTGGAGGCGGTCGCCTTCTACGACAAGCCGTTCCTCAAGTTCGAGCGACTGCTCGAGACCTACTACGCCTTCGCGCCGCGCGGCCTGCGGTCGTTCCTCGCGGCGATGCCGGTCTGGATCAAGGAGAAGCTGCTGCTCAAGCGGCTGCTCCTGGACGAGCTCTCGCGGCTGGCCGGGCACCGCGTGGCGGAGACGAAGCTGCTCTTCCCCGAGCACCACCTCTCGCACGCGGCGAGCGCGTTCTACCCCTCGCCGTTCGACGAGGCCGCGATCCTCACGATCGACGGCGTCGGCGAGTGGGCCACCGCGTCGATCTGCCACGGGCGGGGCAACGGCATCGAGATCCTGCGCGAGCTGCGCTTCCCGCACTCGGTGGGACTGCTCTACTCGGCGTTCACCTACTACCTCGGCTTCCGCGTCAACTCCGGGGAGTACAAGCTCATGGGCCTCGCCCCCTACGGCGACCCCGGGGGGGAGCGCACGGCGCGCTACGAGGCGCTGATCCTGGAGAAGATGGTCGACCTCGCCGCCGACGGTTCCCTCTGGCTCGACCAGGGGTACTTCGACTACGCGACGGGGCTGCGCATGGCCAACGAGCCGGCGTGGGAGGCGCTCTTCGGCGTTGCGCGGCGCGAGCCCGAGGGCGAGATGCGGCAGGAGCACTGCGACCTGGCGCTGGCGATCCAGCGGGTGACCGAGCGCGTCGTGCTGGCAATGGCCGCCGAGGCGCGGCGGCTGACCGGCTCGCGCAACCTCTGTCTCGCCGGCGGCGTCGCGCTCAACTGCGTCGCCAACGGCAAGCTGCTGCGCAGCGGGCTCGTCGACGGCCTCTGGATCCAGCCGGCGGCGGGCGACGCGGGCGGGGCGCTCGGCGCCGCCCTGTGCGCGCACCA
>DATDCY010000264.1 GCA_036524115.1 bacterium
CCTCGGCCTCGCCGGCGGCGGCCGCGAGCCGCTCCACGTTGCGCAGCACCTCGCGCTCGGCGCGCAGCCGCTCCTCCTCGCCCGGCTCGAGCGCGGCGCGGGCCAACTCCTCCTGCTGGAAGCGCAGGAACTCGAGGCGCCGCTCCCGCTCCTGCTCCCGCCGCGCCAGCGCGTCGCGCTCGCGGGCAAGCGCATCGAGGGCGGCCCAGGCCTCGCGGTAGCGCCCGCGCAGCGGCAGCAGCCGCGCGAAGCCGTCGAGGAAGTCCAGGTGCGTCTCGACGCGCAGGAGCGACTGGTGCTGGTGCTGGCCGTGGATGTCGACCAGCTCGCGCCCGATCTCCTCGAGCGTTGCCAGCGAGACCGCGGCGTCGTTGGCGAACGCGCGGCTGCGCCCGCCGGGGGCGAGCACGCGCCGCAGGACCAGCTCGCCGCCGCCGGGAACGCCGGCCGCCTCGAGCCGCGCCAGTGCGGCCGGCGGCGGCTCGTCGAAGACCGCCTCCACGGAGGTCTCCTCGTCGGCGACCCGCTGGTGCTCGGGGCGCGCCTTCTCGCCGAGGGCCAGCCCGAGGGCGGCGATCACGATCGACTTGCCGGCCCCGGTCTCGCCGGTGAGGGCGACGAACCCCCCGGGGAGCTCCAGGTCGAGCCGGTCGACGATCGCGACGTTCCGGACGCGCAGCTCCCGCAGCAAGGCTAGCGCTCCCCCCAGCGCGTCACCGCTCGCCCCACTTGAGCTTCTGGCGCAGCACGCCGAACCACTCGTGGTCAGGGACGTGCACGAGCCGCGTCCGCGCCGCGGCGGTGCGCATCGCGACCCGGTCGCCCGGCTCGAGGGCGATGCCCACCTGCCCGTCGAGGGTCAGGTGGATGTCCGGCTCGCCGGTGCGGATCGCCACCTCGACGGTCATGCGGCCCGGCACCACGAGCGAGCGGTTGGTGAGCGTGTGCGGGCAGATCGGCGTGACGACGATCGCGTCCATGTCGGGGTAGACGATCGGCCCGCCGGCGGCCAGCGAGTAGGCGGTGCTCCCCGTCGGCGTCGCCACGATGAGGCCGTCGGCGCGGTACGTGGTGAGGTAGGCGCCGTCCACCGTCGCCTCGATCTCGATCATGCGGGCGAGGGCCGCCTTGTTGATCACCGCGTCGTTGAGCACGACGAACGGTCCGCGCGCGCCCTCGCCGTGGCGCACCGTCGCCTCGAGCATGCTGCGCTCCTCGAGCGTGCAGGCCCCGGCGAACACCGCCTCGAGCACGGGGTCGAGCCGGTCGAGCGCGGTCTCGGTCAGGAAGCCGAGCGAGCCGAGGTTGACCCCGAGCAGCGGGATCCCCTCGGCCTGCGCCACGCGCGCAACCGAGAGCAGCGTGCCGTCGCCGCCGAGAACGACGATCAGGTCGAGCCCGACGCCGAGCAGGCTGGGGACCCGGCAGAGCCCCGCCTGGTCCCAGGCGGCCGTGCGCTCGTCGATCACCGTGGCCGCGCCGAGCGCCGCGAGCCGGCGCACGAGGTGCTCGACCACCGGGCGGATCTGCGGGTGGTGCGCCTTGCCGACGAGCCCGACGCGCCGCGGCGGCTCAAGCGCCGGCCGGCCGCCAGGCGTCGATCGCGCCGCGGATCTCTGCGCTGCGGTCACCTGCCCCTCCTTTGGCGATGTGGAGAAAGAACTCGCGGTTGCCGTCCGCCCCCGTGATCGGGGATTCGCACCAGCCGAGCACGGCGCGCCCCGCCGCGGCCGCGAACTCGACGACGCCGGCGAGCGCCGCGCGCTGCAGGGCCGGATCGCGCACGATGCCGCCCTTGCCGACGCCGCCGCGGCCGACCTCGAACTGCGGCTTGACGAGCGCCACCGCCTGCCCGCCCTCGCGCAGGAGCGAGAGCGCGGGGCCGAGGACCAGCCGCAGCGAGATGAACGAGACGTCGATCACCGCCAGGTCGCAGGGCTCGGGCAGCAGGCCCGGCGCGGCGTCGCGGATGTTCACCCGGTCGAGCCGCACCACGCGCGGGTCGCTCTGGAGCTTCCAGGCGAGCTGCCCGTAGCCGACGTCGATGGCATAGACCCGGGCGGCGCCGCGCTGGAGCAGGCAGTCGGTGAAGCCGCCGGTGGAGGCGCCGACGTCGACCGCGACCGCGCCGCGCGGGTCGATCCGGAAACACTCGAGCGCGCCGGCCAGCTTGAGCCCCCCGCGGCCGACGTACGGGAGCCCCCCCTCGACGTCGATGGGCGCGTCCCGCTCGATCGCGGCGCCGGCCTTGTCGACCCGCGCCCCCGCGACGCGCACCCGCCCCCCGAGCACGAGCGCACGCGCCTGCTCGCGGCTCGGCGCCAGCCC